>CADCTO010000430.1 GCA_902805585.1 uncultured Armatimonadota bacterium
TCTTTTCCCGGATCACGAGCGCGCGCTTGTACAGCATCTCCGCCCGGGTCAGCTCCTGCTTCTCCAGGACCGGCGTCGAGGCGTCGTGGGCGTCGCGGGCTTCGGCCTCGGCGACCCGTGCGAGCGCCATCAGGCTGAGGGTGACGTCGGGGTGCTCCATCCCCAGCACGCGCTCCTGCACCGTCAGCGCCCGCTCGAACAGCGGCTTCGCCTGGGTGTGATCGCCGCGGCTCAGGAAAAGGTCGCCCAGGTTCACGCGGCTCTTGGCCGTGTCCGGGTGGTCCTCACCCAGCGACTTCTCCTGGATGGCGAGGACGTTCTTGAGCAGCGGCTCGGCTTTGTCCGGCTGGTTCTGGTGCGTGTAGACGACGGCCAGGTTGTTCAGGGTCTGCGCGATCGACGGGTGCGAGGGCCCCAGGATGCTTTCGTACAGCGCCAGGCTCTCCTGATACAGCGCCTCGGCGGATTCGTGCCGCCCCTGGTGGTGGTGGACAGCGGCCAGGTTGGTGAGTATCGCGGCGGCGAACAGGTCGTCCACGCCGGCCCCGCCGCGCCAGAGGTTCACGGCGCGCTGGAGGAGCGGCTCGGCCTCGGCGTAGCGGCCGGCGTGGAAATGCAGCAGCCCCAGCGTGTTCAGGCTGAGTGCGACGTCGGGGTGGTCCGGCCCCCTGGCGTCTTCACGCAGAATGAGCGTCTGCTGGGCCAGCAGTTCGGCCTTGGAGAAGCGCCCCTGGTGCCGGTACACGTGCGCCAGGCTGTCGAGGATCGCCGGCGTATCGACGGGCGCTTTGTCGGCCTCGGCGCGGCGCGCGATCACGAGCGCGCGGCGCAGCAGCGGCTCGGCCCGGTGGTGGTCGGCCATGCCGACGTACAGCGTCGCCCGGTCGATGAGCAGGGGGATCAGGTCCACGTGCGTCTGACCGACCTCCCGCTCCAGGGCCGTCAGCGCTTCGGAAAGGGAGGACTGCGCCTGCCGGAAGTCCCCTTCCACCCACCGTTCCTCCGCGTCGTCGCGCAGGCGGGCGACCTTGTCGCGTAGCTTCGATGACTCCCGGGGCATGTATATCTCCGCAGGTTAGTTGTTAGGAAGTGCGCTTTAGTAATAATACACTATAAATCGTTGCCTCACCTGCTTCCACGGCGGGCAGGAAAACCAGAATGTTCGCCCGAACCCTGTGCGGGATCAGGAGGACCACCGCATGGAGTACCGCTCGCTGGGACGGACGGGCGCGCAGGTCAGCGCGCTGTGCCTGGGCTGCATGAACTTCGGGGACGACTGCGACGAGGAGACCTCGATCCGGATCATCCACCGGGCGATGGACGAGACGGGGATCAACTTCCTGGACACGGCCGACGTCTACAGCCGGGGCGTCTCGGAAACCGTCGTCGGCAAGGCCCTGGCACAGGGCGGGCGCCGCGACCGCGTCCTTCTGGCGACCAAGTTCTTCAACCGCATGGCCGACGACGACCCGAACGCGCTGGGCAGCCACCGTTTCCACATCATGCGCGCGGTCGAGGACAGCCTGCGCCGCCTCCAGACCGACCACATCGACCTGTACCAGGTCCACCGGCCCAAATCCGCCGTGCCCATCGACGAGACGCTGCGCGCCCTCGATGACCTGGTCCGGCAGGGCAAGGTGCGCTACCTCGGCACCAGCACCTTCGCCGCCTGGCAGATCGTGGAGTCGCTGTGGGCGAGCAAGGAGCTGGGCCTGAACCGCTTCGTGTGCGAGCAGCCGCCGTACAACCTGCTGGACCGGCGCATCGAGCGCGAGCTGCTGCCGATGTGCCGCACCTATGGGATCGCGACGATCCCGTGGGCGCCCATCGCTGGCGGGTTGCTCTCGGGCAAGTACCGCCTGAACCAGCCGCGTCCCGAAGGCGCGCGCTACGAGAAGGGCGCCTTCGCCGACCGCGATAACGACCAGGCGCTCGCCAAAGTCGAGGACTACCTGCGGTTCTGCGAGGAGCGCGACTACGTTCCCGCCCGTTTCGCGCTGGCCTGGTGCCTGGCACAGCCCGGCGTGACCAGCCCGATCATCGGCCCGCGGACGATGGAGCAGTTCGACGAGTACGTCCGGGCGGCCGAGTTGACGGTCACAACCGAGGACCAGGCGGCCATCGACGCCATCTTCGCTCCCGGCACACACGTGAGCGAATACTATCGCGCCGATTTCGGCCCGAATGCCCGCTGGCTATAAGCGACGCACCCGTACATCCCTCCCCAGCCCGGACTTCAGGCCGGGGAGACCGAGGCCGGGGAGACCGAGGCTAGCGCGCTACCTATCAGGCGTCATTTCCAGGCCGCCTGACGGGTGATGCGTTCCAGCAAGGTGACCAGAGGCAGGGCGGAGGCGGCGTCGAACAGATCCGGCGCTGTGTCGGGGCCGAAGCCGCGCCCGGAGCGCAGCGCGGCGATAAAGGCGGCGTCGGGAGTCATGGCGGCGGCATGCGGGTCTCCCGAGACGGCAAGCCCGCCCGCTGGGCGCAGGTACAGGTCCGGCACAGCGTCCTCGCGGGCCGACCAGCCCGCCGTGCCTCCCTCGCCGTAGAGCTGTATCCGCTCGATGCGCTCGGCGCTGTCGCCCAGAAGCACGACGTCGGCGCGCGTGCCCCCTTTGAAACCGATCCGCACCGACGCGCGCACGTCCACGTCGAACGCCCCCCGCTCCAGCACGGCATCGACCTCGGTCACCGGCCGGTCCACGATGCGCAGCAGCAGGTCCAGGAACGGCGCCCCCGCGTCGTGCAGGAAGCCGGCTCCCGGACCGCCGGCGCGCATCCGCCACGTACGGGCGTGCTCGTCCACCCATCGCTCCCCGCACGAGATCGTGACGCGCTGCAGCGGCCCGATGCGGCCGGCCGCCGCGACCAGGAACAGCGCGTGGCCCAGGCTCCGCAGCGGGAACGACACGAACAGGCCGAGGCCGCGCTCGCGGGCGGCCCGCACCAGCGCCGCCGCTTCCCCGGCTTCCACGACGAACGGCTTCTCGCACAGCACGTGCACGCCGGCATCGAGGGCGGCCCGCACCTGAATCCCGTGGAGGTGGTGCGGCGTGCACAGTACCACGGCGTCCACCAGACCGGCTTCCAGAAGGTCCTGCTCGGTGCGGAACAGGCGCGGGCGCGCCGGGAGCAGACCGGCCATGCGGGCGAGCGCGTCCGCGTCCGGGTCGCAGAGGGCGACGATGTCGGCCTGTTCCCGGGCCAGCCGTTCCCGGTGCACGTCGCCGACGCCGCCGCACCCGACCAGCGCCACGCGCGGCCGGCGGGAGTGGGCGTCGGTCCGGGTGTCGGTCTGAACGGGGGAAGACATGCTGAGGCTTGATTCGACAGGCGTTGCGGCGGAACCTCCCGGGCGCGTCCGCTCCCGTACGGGTATAACCATCCCGTTATGGACGCGCTACACGGTATCTGGCTGGTCGCACGCACGCCGCGGCTGTGGCCGCTGTGCTTCGGCCCGCTGCTCGTCGCCCTGACCGTCTACGTCCTGCTGGGCGTGGCGGGCGGGCTGGTCATCGTGCCGCGCCTGCCCGGCTGGCTTGGCATCACGCCCGGCGGCCGCGAATGGTGGCTGGCGGGCGGTCTGGCGACGGTCGCTTTCGTCGTGTTGTGGCTGTTCCTGTTCTCGTTCGTGTTCCGGCTGCTGGCGGGCCTGTTCTTCGGCGTCGTCTGGGATCGGCTTTCGCTCGCGGTCGAGAACCTGTCCGGCGGAAACGCGCCGCCGGACGCGCGGCTCGGGTGCGGGACGCTCGCCGGGGATTCCCTGTCGCGCCTCCTGCTGAGCGGCTTCCTCGGCGTGCTCGCGCTGCTGGGCGGGTTCGTGCTGGGGCCGATCCCCGGCCTGCTGGCCGCGGCGGTCGTCGGCCTGCTGGACTACACGTCGCCGGCGTACCTGCGCCGCGGGATGACTCTGGGCCCGCAGTGGGCGCGGCTGCTGCGTCGAACGGACCGGGCGACCGTCGGCTTCGCCTTCCTGGCGGGCCTGCTGTCGCTGCTGCCCCTGGTCGGCGTGCTGTTGACGCCGGGCCTGATCGCGGGGGGGACGCTGCTCGCGCGCCGGCGCGAGGGGGGCGGCCCCCTCGCGCCGTGACCGAGACCCGACCTGCCTACAAGTCGATGCCGCGCAGGCTTTCGCGAACGGTTCGGGCCGCCGTTTCGGCGTCGGCCGCGATGGGCTCCTTGTTGAGCACTTCGGCGGCGATGAAGCCCGAGTAGCCGGCGGCGCGCAGGCCGCGCAGGAAGTCCGCGAGGTCGATCTCGCCCTGCCCCGGCAGGACGCGCTCTCCGTCGCGGGCGCCGTCCGGGCCGACGCCGCGCCGGGCGTCGTTGACGTGGACGTGGACGATCTCGTCGTCGGCTAGTCTGGCGATCTCGTCGCCGCCGATGCCGGTCGTGTAGCAGTGGTAGCAGTCCACCAGCAGGCCAACGTTGGGCTCCCCGATCTGGGCGATCAGGGCGCGCGTGCCGTCCATGGTGTAGATCCAGGGGTGCGCGCCCATCGCCCCCTCGCCCTCGCGCAGGTGGCGCGGCCCGACCCACTCGATGCCGAAGCGGACGCCGTGGTCGCCCAGCGCGCGCGCGGCCTGACGGAACCGGCGCACGGTCTGCGCCTCCCACGCGCCCAGGTCCTCGTTGACGGACGGCGGCATCCATGTCGTGCAGCGGTCCGCCCCGAGCGCCCGCGCGAGCGGCAGTTTCTCCCGGAAGGCGGCCAGACCGCTCGCGAACGCCTCCTCGTCCTTGCGCCACTCGGCCTCCAGGCCGAAGGCGGCGGGGGCGACGCCCTTTTCGGCCAGCAGATCGCGAACCGCCTCCACGCCCCCGCGCTCCTCGGCCAACTTCTGCGCCCCGCCCAGCCCGAAATCCACGCCGTCGAACCCGTGCCGCGCGGCCAGCTCCACGAACCCCTCGAACCCCAGCCCGCGCGCGTTCAGGCCGGCCCCGTTCAGCGATGTCTTCACGCCCTGTGTCCTCCTCGACGCCTCCGAGTCTCAACGGCGTAGGTATTGCACGGCGGCCGGAGGTTTCCCTGCCTTCGGGCGGACACGGGGCGGCGCAGGCAGGAACCACGCCCTTGCGTGGCGAAGCTCCCTTGCTATGAAGGCGATGATCCTGGCGGCGGGCGAAGGGACGCGGCTGCGGCCCCTGACGCTGGCTGTGCCCAAACCGATGATGCCCATCGCGAACGTGCCGCTCCTGGAGCGGACGCTGCGGTTGCTCGCGCGGCAGGGAGTGCAGGATGTCGCCGTCAACCTGTACCACCGGCCCGATGTCATCCGCGCGCGGCTGGGCGACGGCGCGGGGCTCGGCGTCCGTCTGCGCTACTCGGACGAGGAGCGCCTGCTGGGAACGGCGGGCGGAGTCAAGCGCATGGAGCCGTTCCTGGATGAGACGTTCCTGGTGCTCTACGGCGACAACCTGTGGCACGCCGATTTCGCGCCGCTGGTCGCCTTCCACCGTGAGAAGCGGGCGCTGGCGACCATCGCGACGTTCCGGGCGGCCGACCCGACCGCCTGTGGGCTCGTCGTCC
>CADCTO010000431.1 GCA_902805585.1 uncultured Armatimonadota bacterium
CTAAGTATAACACAGATGGCGTCTGACGTCAAGGGGGTGGCGGAAGGCGAAAGCGGTGCGATTCCCGGGGCAGATGGACTTGTTCTCGATTTTGACGGGGTAGGTACCATGAAAGATTTGGTCTTTATGAGGCACGAATTTATTATGCGCGTCTCGTTTTTGTTGCATATCGCGGCCCTGTACAATGAAGGGGGTACACCGGAGGGACGAGATGCGGGAGCAGATTCGTGAACAACTGAAACGGTCCGGGTGGGGAGCGTCGCCGCGCTACAAGGGGTTTCTGCACACGCGCCGCGGCGGGATCGAGTGGGACCTGGGGCAGCCGCGACAGGGTGTGGAGGACCGGCTGGAACTGCGCTACCGCTATGTCACGGAGCACACGAATGCGGAGGGCACGGTCGATCTGGCCGCGACGGCGACGCCCGAGCAGATCGGCGACGCGATGACGACGATCTACCTGCGCGTCCACGAGCGCCCCGACCCGACGCGCACCTTCGGCGGGCGCCCGTCGCGCCGCGGGGCGCCCGGTTCCGTGCCGTCGGCCGCGCCGCCCCCGCCCGAACCCGCGGAGGCGGGCCAGACCGAGCTGGACCTGTAGGACGCGGAGGAGGGGAAGCGCCGCCCTGCTCGCTCGTTTCCCCTTGCCCGTCCGCTGGGTATCCTGATTGGGAACCTATTGATAGGCATCAAGGGCACGAAACACGGGCATTCAATAATGAAAACGGAAACGAGGCTGGGCAACTACGTGCTGCTGCGCGCCGCGGGGCGGGGCGCGATGTCGGCGGTCTACGAGGCCGAGGATGCGCGCTTGGGGCGGACGGTGGCCGTTAAAATACTGTCCGTTCCGCCGCACCTGCTGCCCGAGCAGCGCAAGGCGATGGTCGAGCGCATGAAGCGCGAGGCGCAGGCGCTGGCGAGCCTTTCGCACCCGAACGTGGTGACGATCTACACGGTGGGGGAGCAGGACGGGCTGCACTACCTGGTGATGGAGTTCCTGCACGGCGAGACGCTGCGCGAGCGGCTGGACCGGGGGGCGCTGCCGCCGGCTGAGGCCGCGCAGATACTGCGGCAGGTCGCCGGGGGTCTGGACGCCGTGCACGGGATCGGCGTCGTGCACCGGGACGTCAAGCCCTCGAACGTGATGCTGCTGCCGCCGGGGGGCCGCCCGCAGTCGGGAGCGCAGGCGGTGAAGCTGATGGACTTCGGCGTCGCCCGCATGCCCACCGACACCACGGTGACCGACAACGGCTCGATGGTCGGCTCGCCCGCCTACATGGCGCCCGAACTGCTCCGGGCCGAGAAACCGACGCCCGCCGCCGACATCTGGGCGCTGGGCGTGCTGCTCTACGAGATGCTGGACGGGAAGCCGCCGTTCTCGGGCGAGTCCATCCCGTCGGTCCTGTACCGGATCGTGCACGAGGAGCCGGCGCCGATACAGGGCCTGACGCCGGCCGTCGCGGGCGTCGTCGGCCGCGCCCTGGCTAAGGACCCGGCCCGGCGCTACCCGACGGCCCGCGCGCTCGCGGACGCTTTCGATGCCGCCCT
>CADCTO010000432.1 GCA_902805585.1 uncultured Armatimonadota bacterium
CGGCATAGCCGTAGTAGGGCTCGATCCGCAGCGACTCGAAGAACGTGCGGTCGTCGAAGGCGGGCGCCACCTGATCCCGGCATTCGTGGCTGTTGCGGTGGATGCGGGCGAGCAGTCGGCCGAACTGCTCGACGTGGCCCGCGGCGATGTTGCCGGCCAGCAGGAGCGTCTTCCAGTTCTCGTGCGGGCGGGGCGCCGCTTCCATCGCCAGGAGATGGTGCTCGAAGTCCTCGAACACGAAGGGAACCGTGGTGCCCGGCGGCGCGAGCTGCGCGAGCCAGCGCAGGCCGAGCGCCTCGCGGTGGACGCGCTCCGGGCTGCTGAACCAGTCCACCGGCACGCGCAGCTTTTCCAGGGCCTGTTTCAGGACCCACGCTTCGCCGCCCGGCCGCTCCACCAGGACGGTCCGGTTCGAGACGCCCCCGGCCAGGGTCTGCACGGCCGGGCGTTCGTCCGCGCCGATACGGCCGGTCCGGCGCAGGTACGCGAGCAGCGCCTCCGGCTGCTCGATGTCCAGCGGTCCGGTCGTCATTGCGCGGCCCCGGCCGGCACCGGCGTGACGTAGGGCCCCTCGGGGATGACCGCGACCCTGGCGCCGTTGCCGTGCTTCTTGAGCGCGGCCCGGAGCGCTTCGCGGACGTCGAGCATCGGCGTCAGCAGGCAGGCGCGCAGCGTTTCTTCCGGCACGCCGTCGGACACGACCATCACCTCGCACCGCTGGAGGACCTGCATCATCGACTGGAGCTGCCACTGGTCGATCACCACGGCGTCGGTGCGGATGCGGCACAGGAAGTCGTCGGCCGTGCTCAGGGCGCCGCACATGCCGGTGAACTCCGGGCTGCCGAGCCCCTGGCTGAGGCTCGCCGCCAGGATCAGCGTCCCGCCGGGCTTGACGGCCGGTAGCGCGCCGACCATGCCCTTGACGGCCTGGTACAGGGTCGTGTCCAGCGGATAGCCGGCGGAGGTGGTGATGACGACGTCGGCCGGCTCGCAGGGCACCTTGCACTGCCGGTCCACGTGGGCGATCCCGGCTTCGTGCGCGCCGTCCAGGTCACCGCTGAAGACGCCGGTGATGCGCCGGTCCTCGGTCAGGGTCACGTTGCACATGAAGTCGACGCCGGCCATCCCGGCCACCGCGCGGCTCATGGCGTGCGTCGGGTTTCCCGCCAGGTTGCCGGCGTGACAGCCGGGGTGCGCGATCATCGGCGGCGAGTGGAAATGCAGGATCGTCTCGGCCGACGCGATGCCGGGGCAGACCAGCTTGCGCCCACCGGAATAGCCGGCCATCAGGTGCGGCTCGATCAGGCCCGTCGTGATCTTCAGGTCGCTCTGCAGGTAACAGGAGTCGATCGCGATCGGGACGGTCTGTCCGTCGAGACCGAGCGGCACTTCCCCCAGCGACGTGTGCGCGTGCGGGTCGCGCGCCACATGGTTCACGACCCGGTACTTTTCCTGGATGCCCCGGCCGAGCATCTCTTCCAGCTCCGCCCCCTCGTTGGGGCGGTGCAGGCCGGTGGCGATGAGGAGGCTGACCCTGTTTTCGGGGATGCCGCAGTCGTGCAGGCAGGCCAGCAACGGCGTGAGCAGCGCCTCGTTGGGCACGGGGCGCGTCACGTCGCTGACGACGATGCAGGCCGATTCGCGCCCGCGCGCGAGCCGCTCCAGCGGCACGCACCCGACGGGGGAGCGCAGCGAATCGTCCAGGGCCGTGGCGGCGTCGGCGAGCGCGGGCAGGGGGTGCTGGCGTAGCACCTGCACGTCCAGATCGTCGGGCAGGTCGACGGGCATCCCCGTCCGGCCGTAGCTGAGCGTTAACTGCATGACTGGCTGTCCTCTTCGACCGCCGCCTCCGCGCCGGGCCGCGGAATCACAACCCGGCGAGCCACTCCCGCATCGCGCGGGGGTCTTCCCGGAACATCAGCGAGCCGGGGACGATGAAGTCCGCGCCGGCCGCGTGGAGCAGCGGCACGGTCTCGCGCCGGATGCCGCCGTCGGCTTCGATTTCCGTTCGCAGACTCCGGCGTCGGATGATCTCGCGAGCCCGACGGATCTTGTCCGGGACCGAAGGGTCCATGGACGCGCCCTTGATCCCCATCGCCGTGCCCACCAGGGTCAGGATGTCAAGCCGGTCCCAGTGGGGGTCGAGCACGTCGAGCGGCTCGTCCAGGAGCAACGAGACGCCCGCTTGCATGCCGCGGTCCTTGATCGCCCGCAGGACCTCGCCCGGGTCCCGGGCGGCGTCGAAGCAGAAGATGATGCCGTCCGCGCCGGCTTCCGCGAACGGTTCGATCCAGTCCATCGGTTCGGTCGTCATCAGGTGCACTTCGAAGGGCAGGCGGCTGTGTTCGCGGAGCGCCTTGACCAGGTCCGGGAAGAACAGCAGGGTCTTGACGTAGTGGCCGTCGGCGACGTCCAGGTGGAAACGCTCCGAGAACGGCTCGACGCGTTTCATGTCCGCGGCCAGGTTCGTCAGGTCCGCCGACCACAGCGAGGTGGAACATTTCAACATCGCGCTTTATCCTTTGTCACCGGTGTGGCGCGTGCCACCGACGTGGCGCGCCAGGAAACCGTTGACGGCGGCCCGCACGTCCGCGGCGTGCCGCTCCCGGTCTTCCGATTTGGGGGTCAGTTCGCCGAACTCCGCGCCGGGGATGACCCGGGCCAGCGTCTCCCCATACTCGAACGGGTGGATGGGGTCCTGCCGGTTGGCGAGCACGAGGGTGGGGACCGCGACGGCGGCCCACTGCCGCCGGTCCGGGTGGGGCGACTCCTTCGGGATGCGCTCCAGGTTGACGACGGCGTCCGCCGGGCGGGGGTGGTCGAACTGCCCCAGCAGCGAGTTCGCGGCGTCCGGCGATTCGCGCAGCATCGCGCGGTAGTCGTCGGTCTGCTGGAAGCGCTCGCGCCCGCAGACGGCGCCATGGTCCCGGAGGTGCCGCGCGATGCGCGCGTATACCGCCACGTTCCGCGGCACGGGGCCCTCCAGCCACGCCGGGCGCGACAGGACCAGGCCGCGCACGCGGCCGGGAAAGCGCAGGGCGAAGTTCAGCGCGAGCGAGGCGCCCATCGAGATGCCGCCGACGACGGCGCGCGGCAGGCCGAGATGGTCCATCAGCGCGAGCAGGTCGTCGGCGAAGGCGGCGATCCCGATCTTTTCGGGATCCCCCTGCGGGACCGTCTGCCCGTGCCCGCGGCAGTCGAACGCGAGCAGGCGGAAACCCGGCGGTGGCGCTTCGAGGAGGCCGAACGGCTGATTCGTGTCGCCGCCCAGCCCGTGCTGGAAGAAGAAGGGGATACCTTCCCCGGCGTCGCGGTAGTGGAAACACAACCCATCGTGGGAGAAGTGCGCCATCAGGAGAGCCTCCCGTCGCCGCCGGCCAGCTTCCGGCGGAGGAACGCCACCGACGCCTCCACCTGCGCTTCCTCCAGGCTGTGGAGGATCAGCGGGCCGTCGAAGTCCGCCGCGCGCAGCCGCGCAAGGTAGTGGTCGTAGTCCAGCAGGCCCGTGCCCGCCGCCTCGTGTCCGGCTTCGCCGTCGCGGCTCAGGTCTTTGGCGTGCGCGATGACGATGTCGTTTCCGAGCAGCAAGAACGCCTCATCCAGGATGGCGCGCATGCGCGGCAGCTCGCCGGCGTGGAACAGGTTGGCCGCGTCCATCACCACTTTGACGCGCGGGGACCCCAGCGCATCGAGCAGCCGGCGCGCGTCGGCGGCAGAGTCCACCACGTTGGAGACCTCGGGCTCGATGCCCAGTGTCACCCCGCTGGCCTCGGTGGCGTCCACGGCCTCACGCATCGCGGCGAGCAGGTCTTGCCACGCCGCGGGGGAATCGTTGTCCGGGTGCCGTCGCCACATGTTCTCCGGGTCGCGCGTGCCCGTGCAGAGCGTGATGACGGAGGTGCCAAGATCCCCGCAGGCCTCGGCCAGCACGCGCAGCCGCCGCAGCCCGTCGCTCCGCTGCTCCCGGTCGGGGTGGATCATGTTGAACGTGCCCGAGACGGCCGCCATGGCGATGCCGCGCGCGGCCATCTCCCGGCGGATGCGCGCGCACAGCCCGGCGTCGATCCGGTCCGGCAGGGGGGGCAGCCCGGCGGAGGCCAGGTTGAACTGGACGCAGTCCAGCCCGTGGGCCGCCACGGCGTCGAGCGTTCCCTCCAGCGTCGGACGGGCGAACGTCTTGGCGAAGATCCCGATGCGCGGCACTACACGCCCCCCGTGACATCGGCCAGCCGGATCTTTTCCTGGGTCTCGACCGAGCGCGCGATGGCCACCATGGCGCGCATGGCGGCCAATCCGTCGTCGACGCCCGCGCCGTGCTGCGGGGCGCCGTTCAGGATGGTGTCGGCGAAACCTTCGATCTGGAGTTTGTAGGAGTAGGCGTCCTCGCCCAGGGGCCGGTGGTACTGTCCGTCCCTGGTGGAGAAGCACTCCACGAAGCTGGATTTGTGGAACCAGGGCAGGTAGACCCGCCCGTGGACGCTGCCGTTTTCGCCGTAGACCTGGAAGCCCTCCTCGAAATCGCCACGGATCGCGATGGTCAGGTCGAAATGCCCCAGGCTTCCGTCCGCGAAATCAGCCTCGACAAACCAGCAGTGCGCGCCTGCCCGCTCCACGTGTCGGGCCCGGACAGCGGCGATCTCGCCGCCCAGGAAGCGCGCCGTGTCCACCAGATGGCTGCCGTGGGTGAGCATGAAGTAGCGCCGCTTGTCGGCTTTCGGGTCGCCCCCCGGCCGGCGCGCCTGCGCACTGGTCCTGGGGATCGGCTGGAGGTTGTCGGTCATGGTGTAGCGGTAGGTCGAATCGCAATACCAGGACTTGAACGCCAGCCGCTCGCCGATCTCCTCGCGCAGGAAGCGTCCGGCGAAGGCGACGCCGGGGTCGAAGCGCCGGTTGTTGCCCACCTGCAGCGTCCGCCCGCTTTCCCGCACCGCATCGCGCAGCGCCTCGCATTCCTCCACGCTCACGCCCAGCGGCTTCTCCACCAGCACGTGTTTGCCCGCCGCCAGCGCCTTGCGGCACAGCGGCACGTGGAACTGGTCGGCCACGCCGATGACGACGGCCTCGACCTGCCCGTCGGCGAGCATCTCGTCGTAGTCCCGGTAGGCGGCCCGCGGCTCGTGGATCGCGGCCATCTTGGTCCGCAGGTCGTCGGCCAGATCGCAGATCGCGTACAGTTCGGCGTTGCGCGCCTTGCGGCAGGCGTCGAAGTGGGCGAACTGCGAGATGGGGCCGCACCCCAGGACGCCGACGCGCAGCAGCCGTGCTTCTTTCTTCATGCGTTGAGCAGTCCGGGGTAACGTTGACGGAGCGCCTCGCGCAACGCGCCCAGGCGCCTGCGCCCGGCGACGGCCGCGAGGGCGGCGACGTGCTCTTCCGCCGGCGCGTCGCGCAGGTCGCCGGACTCGTGGACGTCCAGCGCCTGGAGCATGGCTTCGGCACCCAGCTTCGGGTCGGCCTTGCCGTCGGCGTTCTTGATCGAGTTGATGGCCGACCCGGCCAGGAACAGGATGTTCTCGCCCAGACCGCGCTTCTCGGCGTCGGCCAGGTTCAGGCCGATGTTGCCCTGGTCCAGAGCGCCCGCGCGGGCGATCATGGTCGGGTGGATGCCCGGCAGGGGCCGCGAAAGGGTCTCCTCCGAAGCCAGCCACTCGTCGCCGTACGGCCGCAGGAAGGGGGTGGCTCCGGGGCGCACCGGGGCCGTCTGCCGGAAGTCGATGCCGTCCATCCGGGCCAGCTGGTCGATGACCTCGCGCCAGATGCCCCGGGTCTTCACGCCGATGCCGGCGTTATGGCCGTAGATGGCCGGGGGAGTTGCCCGATGCTTCGTGGCCTCGCGCACCATGCGCACCGTCCCTCCGGCGAAGGTTTCGCTGAACATCAGGGCCGTTGCCCCCGCCTCCAGCGCCGCGTGCACGGTGTCCAGGATCTCGTGCGGCGCGCCGCTGACGTGCGGCGCGAACAGCAGCCCCGGCCCCCCGGACGCCCCGCGGACCCGCTCGATCGCGGCCACCGCGTGCCGCGTCCGCTCCCGGACGGGCGAATAGGGCAGGTTCGGGTACAGGTTCTCGTCCTCCTTGACGAACAGGAACAGCGGACACTTGGCCGCCTCCTCCACCAGCGCGCCGACCTCGTCCGGCGTGATCCCGGCGGTCGGTTTCAGGATGGTGCCGAAGGCGGGGCGCCCGGGCGGGAAGCCGGTCAGCCGCCGCACCCCCTGCGGCCCGTGCGCGGGGCCCGGGAACGTGCGCAGCACCGCTTCGGGAATCTGCAAGGACACCAGACGCGAGTCCAGGTTTTCGTAGACGTCGAAGATGATCGCGCCCGCCACGGTGTGCAGGAGGTCGCTGGAGGTCAGATGCCCGTCCGTCTGGAGCAGCATCTTCAGGGGGTACGCCATGTGCAGAAGGCCGATCCGGCCCGTGGCATCGAAGGCGTCGACGCCGGCCGCCCGCGCCGTGCACTGTTCCAGCAGGGAGCCGGGCGGGGGATGCCGGATCCCGCTGGTGGCGTGGTAGCTGATCTCCGCGGCGGCCTCCTCCAGCGTGAGGGTGCGGAAGGCGAAGAAGTAGGTGGCCAAAACGTGTTCGTCCGGGACGGGCGGCGGGCTTTGCGCGAGGCGCTCCCCGACGATGCGCCGCAGGCACACCTCGCGGGCGTCGTTGTCCTGCCAGAGCGTCGCAAGGGCATCGTTGCCGATAGACTTCATCTCGGGGGTGTCGTCTCCATCGTTCGGGAAACCGGCGTCGGCGCCGGCATCGCTCCCAGCAGACGGGCTGCTGAATCGGTTATGCAGGGATGGTAGCATAGGAGGAATCGGCTGTCAATACCCGCCGCGGTTTTTTTCCGCAGCGTGGTTCCGGACCGTAGGGAGGTTAGTCATCCTGAGCGACAACAGAAAAATCGCCGACAAGAAATGTTTAGAATTCTCTTGACAACATGCGGGGGAGTTGTATAATGTGCCTAATCGGTTAAGCAAGGCGGACCCGGAAAGCGTGCAGGGATGAGACGAAAGACGGTTGACATGGATGCCATCGCGAAAGAACTCGGGTGCTCCAAGACCACGGTGCATTATGCGCTGCGGAACACAGGCCGGGTCAGCGACGGCATGCGCCAACGGGTTCTGGAAGCGGCAGAGGGTCTGGGGTACCGTCCGAATCTTATCGCCCGGAGTCTGCGCGCGCAGCGCTCGGCGACGCTGGGAGTCGTTGTGATCGGCCTGGCAAGCTCGTACTACGCCCACGTGCTGGAGGGCATCGATACCGCCGCCCAGCAGCACGAGCACAGCATGCTCCTGGTCTGCTCCTACGGGGACCCGGTGAAGGAGCGAGAACACATCCGGCTGCTGCTGGACAAAGGCGTCGACGGGCTGATCGTGATGCCGGCCGACCCGGAAGCGAACAGCGAGTTCTACACCCGCTTGACCGACGAGGGCACGCAGTTCGTGTTTGTGGACCGCCACGTGCCCGGCATGAACGCCGATTCGGTGGCCACCGACAACCTGATGGGCGGCTATCTGGCCGGGCGCCACCTGGTGCAGTCCGGCCGCAAGCGGGTGCTCGTGGTGACGACGACGTCGCGCGAGCGGCGTTCCACCTCGGTCCAGGCGCGCCTGAACGGCTGCAACCAGGCGCTGCAGGAGGCCGGCCTGGAGGCGGCGCTGGTCCTGGGGCCGAACGTGCCGGACCGTTTCCCCGACGAACAGTTCGCCTATCAGGCGGTGCGGGAGCACCTGCTGGCGGGCGCCGCAGGCGGGTTCGACGGCGTTTTCGCCGTCCACGACGGTCTTGCCTATGGCACGATCGAGGCGCTGACGGAAGCCGGACTGCGTGTTCCCGAGGATGTTTCGGTCGTGGGCTTTGACGACCAGGACCCGAGCGCCTATTTTCATCCGCCCCTCACCACCATCCGGCAGCCCACCCGGGAGATCGGCGGGGAGGCGGTGCGGCTTCTTTTCCGCCGTCTGGAAGAGGGCGACGGCGCCCCGCTGCCCCGGCAGCGTCTCTCGCTGGAGCCTGCCCTCGTCGTGCGCAAGTCGTCGTAGATCGTGCCGAGGGTCCTCGAACCCTCGCATCCACCCAAAGAAGGGGAAACCGGCAATGTCTCGCAAGAACGGCTTCACGGGCGCACATCGTGCGTTCACGCTGATCGAGCTGCTCGTCGTCATCGCGATAATAGCGATCCTCGCAGCTATTCTCTTCCCAGTCTTCGCCCAGGCCCGCGAGAAGGCGCGCCAGACGTCCTGTCTGAGCAACATGAAGCAGGCCGCGCTGGGCGTGAAGATGTACAACGCGGATTACGACGAATATTTCGTACCGAGCTACAACATCAACTACCCGGGACACACGGGCGCGAATTCCTGGTACACGTGGCGGGCGCTCGTCCAGCCTTACGTCAAGAACCGGCAGATGTTCGTCTGTCCCTCGCTCCAGCCCCTCGCGAACACCGGGTTCGGCATTCCGGACAACGGCGTGAATGACACTCGGAGCAACTACACGGCCAGCTTCTTCGGCGGGTTCACTTCCTTCGAAGGGGGCGGCCCGCGAGACCCGGGGATACGGCACGAGGCCATGAACGACCGGCCTGCCAGCGTGATCATGCTGATGGAGTCCAGGAACGGCGCGGCCGCGTTCCACCACGAGGTGATGTGCGGCGGTGCGGGCGAAGTCGATCCCGGCCGCCCCCACCAATCACGCGCCAACTGGGCCTTCATGGACGGCCATGCCAAGAACCTGAAGTGGCGGCAGACCCTGGGCAGGATCGGCGAACCGGAAGATGCCTGGCTGTGGTATCCCCTCAGCTGGGGGCTGCACATTCCGGAACGGAATCAGGCGGGTCTGGACAGGGAACGCCAGCGGATCTTGGACTGCATAACCGCTAAAGACCTTTAGAATTGCCGCCGCGGCGGCCCGGGCGGAACCACGGACATCACCCGGGCCGCGGGTAGGCGGTAACGGAACGTGATGTGCCGGTAGGCACCGCCCTTTGCCTGCTTCGCATTGAAGGGAAGCTCATGGATAAAGTAAACCCGAAGGTCATCTACGGGATGCTTGGCGCGATCATCCTTCTTCTGGGTTGGCTCGCCGTGTCCCGCATGGGGACCAGTGATGGTCTCGGTAAGCCGACGACCATGCACCAGGCGGTACCGCCTTCGCCCAGCTCCGCCGGAACCGGTTACGCGACCGGGACGGTGCCGCCGCCCGGCGCGATACCCCCTCCGGGCGGTTACGCGACCGGCGGTGTGCCGCCTCCCGGCACGATCCCGCCTCCGGGACGCTGAACACGCGCGGGGATGCGGGGCGGGTGCTGTGCTGTTTCCGCAGATCGGCCGCGCACCCTGCGCTCGGTGAAGGGCAGCGTCACTGCCGTAAAGCCTGAGCATCCGCCCTTGCCTGCCCGGTCCGGGCGTCCGGCCGGCCGAAGGCACGGCGGCCGATTCCGCGCCACCGGCACGGGAGCGCCCTTCCTCGCGCCGGCCTCAACGTGACCCGTTTCCACGTCCCCTTCCGTTCGTGTCGTGGGTCGCGCACGGGTGACGGGTATCGGCGGCGGCGCTCGACGACCGGGAAGCCAGCATTCTTTCGGAACCGCGGGGATGGGAGACGGCCGGAGTGGAACGAAAACCGATCAAGGTGGCGGTCGTGGGGCTCGGCATCGGGGCCGGGCATGTGAAGACCTACCAGGAGCTTCCCGACGCGGAGCTCGTCGCCATCTGCGACAGTTCCGCCCCGTGGCTGGACCATTGCCGGCAGCAGTGGGGCGTCGCCGACGGCTATACCGATTATCATGACCTGCTCGCCCGGGAAGACCTGGACGCCGTCAGTATCGCGCTCCCGACCTATCTACACGCTTCGGCGGTCATCGACGCGCTGGAGGCGGGCAAGCACTGCCTGGTCGAGAAGCCGATGGCCTCCGACGCCGCCGAAGGGGAGCGGATGGCCGCCGCGGCGAAAAGCAACGGCCGCCTGCTGATGGTCAGCTACAACCAGCGCTTCAGCCCGGACGTGCGGTACCTCAAGCGAGCCATCGACGACGGGGCCCTCGGCGACATCTATTTCGCACGCACGCTGTGGCGCCGCCCGATGGGGATGATGCCCGAGCCCGTGATGGACCGGCCCACCGGCAGCTACGACCGCAACTGGTTCAACGAGGTGGACCGGGGCGGCGGCGTGGCGCGCGACCTCGGGTCGCACGTCATCGACGTGGCGCTCTGGCTGATGGGGTTCCCGGAGGTGGCCGACGTGCGCGGCCACGCCTACACGATGTTCGGTCCGGACTTCGTCAAGGGGAAAGGCGTGAAGTTCGACGCGGACGACCACAGCGTGGGCTTCGTCCGCTTCCGCAACGGCGCGAGCCTGCAGATCGAGGTGAGTTTCGGCTCGCACGCCGAGAAGGAGACCATCGTCACCGAGCTTTTCGGCTCGAAGGGCGGGGCGGTCCGCTCGGCCGGCCAGCCGCCGAAGCTGTTCGGCGAAACGGCCGGCGCGTACACGATCACCGAGCCGCGACTGCAGGAGCCCCCGGCGAGCACCCAGGCCGAGTTCGTCCGCAGCATCCTGGAAGGGCGCGAGCCCGCGGTCACGACGGAACAGGCGATCACGGTCATGCGGATCATCGACGAGATCCGCGCCGGCGCCTGAGCACAAGGGAGACACCATGAAGCTGGGTTTCACGACGTTCGACAACCTGGAAGCGCTCGACTTCGCGCGTGACTCCGGTTTCGACTGTGTGGAGTTCACCACGCTCCCGGGCATGGAAGGCGTCGATCTCGTCGCCGAACTCGACACGCCGTCGAAAGCGGCCGACTGCCGGGCGCGGATCGAAGCGTCGGGCATCGAGGTCGGCTCGATCATCACCGCCGTCAACCCCCTGTCCGCCGACCCGGCCGTCGCCGAAGCCCACCGGGACTATCTCCGCAAGATGATCGTCGTCGCCGGCCGCATCGGGGCTTCCTACGTCTCCACCACGTCCGGGCAGGACCCCACCATCGGCCTCGACGAGAACGTCAAGCTTTTCGGGCGGGTGTACCGCGACCTGGTCCGGGTCGCGGAGGACAACGACGTCAGGATCGTCTTCGAGAACTGCCCCCACGGGTACCCTGCCGGCCAGAACATCGTCGTCAACCCCGAGACCTGGGAGAAGGTCTTCAACGAGGTGGATTCGGCCACCCTCGGCCTCGAGTTCGACCCCTCCCATCTGGTGTACCAGTTCATCGACCCGGTCGGCGCGGCGCGGGAGTTCGCGGCGAAGATCTACATCCTGCACGGCAAGGACACGGAGATCGACCCCATCAAGCTCGACCGGGGTGGCATCCACGCGCTGGACGGGTTCTGGCAGTTCCGCCTTCCCGGCCACGGCGACGTCGACTGGTCGGGCATCTTCCGGGTCCTCCGCGAAACGGGCTTCGACGGCAGCGTCGTGATCGAGAACGAGGACCCCGTGTTCGAGGGGCCGCGGCTGCGGGAAGGCATCCTCATCAGCAAGCGCTTCCTCGCGCCGTTCGTGTGGTGACCGGCATGGATACCGAGTACCCCGCCCCGTTTCCCGTGCCGGCGTGGCTGAAGGAGCGCCAGCGGTTCCTGTTCGCCGCGGAACGCCGCATCGGCATCGTCCCGGTCGAGGCGGCGGCGCGGGCGGGCGTGGACATCCTCTGCGGCGGCACGAACGCCGGCTACATCGGCCTTGCGGGCGGGCCGTACGTGTGGGACGGCGGGGACCGGATCTACAACCTGTGGACCGACGAAACGCTGGACACCACCCCGATCCGGGCGCAGGTCGATGAGGCGCACCGGCGCGGCATGAAGGTCGTCGGCGAACTGATGCGGATGTGGCATCCGCAGATGCTGTACGTCGAGCACCCGGAATGGCAGGAGCGGAACGCCCCCGACGCCGCGCCGCGCGGGCCGGAACGCGCCAAGGAGTGGCCGCCGGTGACGGGGTGCTGGAACTCGCCCTTCGGGGATTTCTACATCCGGCAGTGCGTGGAACTGCTTCAGCGCCTGGGGTGGGACGGCTACAGCCTGGATGGCTTCGGGTGCTGGACCACGTGCTACTGCCCGTTTTGCCGCGCGAGCTACCGCGAAGCGGCCGGCGAGGACATCCCGTTCCACGGCGGCCCGGACAAAGGCGCGCCGGGCATGCAGACCACGGAGAACGCCGCGCGGCTGGGCGATCCCCGTTTCGGGCGGTACCTGAAATGGCGTCTGCGCCGTTTCACCGACTTCGTCCACCGCTGGCAGGCGGCCCTCAAGGAGGCCCGGCCGGACTTCGCCGCCATGCCCTGGACGAACGGGCCGGGCCGCTGGTGGCACTGGAGTTTCGCGCCCGCCGCCGAGAGCCCGGACGCGGTCAACCGCCTCCTGGACGCGCCGATCCTGGAGCTGTTCTGGGACTTCCCGCCGGACCAGGGCAGCAACCTGTTGCCGAGCTTCACCGTCCGCTACCACCGGGGACTGACGGCCGAGCGTCCCGTTTTCATGCTGCCCTATTTCGCGACGCAGGGGCAGCAGCCGATGCTCGCGCCGCCGGTCGAGTGCGACGTCCGCGTGCTGACCGTGCTCACCAACGGCGGACGGGTGGCGCAAAGCTCGCACCAGCAGGGCGCCGCCGATCCGCTCGCCCTGCTGAACCGCCACACCGAGATGATCCGTGCGCGGGAACCCTGGACCACAAACGCCGAATCGCTCAAATGGGCCGCGATGGTGGTGGGCGAAAGCAGCCGGCTCCTGTACGGGATACCCGGCCGCCGCAGCGAGATCGGCGCCGGCCAGTGGATCGGCAGCGGCGTCGACACTCCGGACGCCGCGCCCGTCCCCGCCGGGGAGCGCCGCCTGCCCGCGCACATGGAGTCCGCGCTGGGCGTCTTCCGCGCGGCCAACGAAGAGCGCCTTCCCCTGGACATCCTGACCGAACAGGACGTGGAAGAGGGCGTGCGGCTCGGCCGGTATCGGGTCCTGATCCTGCCGAACGCGGCCTGCCTTTCCGACGCCGCGAACGAGCATATCCGGGCGTTCGTCGCCGGGGGCGGCGGGCTCCTCGCCCTGCACGAAAGCGCGTTATACGACGAGTACGGGGCGCGGCGGCCGGACTTCGGGCTGGCCGACCTGTACGGGGCCTCGTTCGTCGGCGTCGAAGACCACACCGCCCGCTGGCCGAACTACCCGAGCCCCGCCAACCTCGCCCTGTCCGACCACGCCGTCACGGCCGACCCGGTCATCCGCGACGGCTACCGGGTGGAGATGGAGACCCTGGACTTCATCGGGTGGACCGCGACCGTGAAGGCGGCGTCGGGCGCGACCGTCGTGGCGACGCGCGGCGTCGATCCGGGGGCGGGGGACAGCATCAACACCGGGCCGGGCGCCGAGATCGCCGGCAGCGGCGTCCGGGAAGGCCACCCCTTCCTGCTGCTGTCCGAGCATCGGCCGGGCCGGGTGGCGTACTTCGCCGCCGACATCGGGCAGAGCTACTTCGTCGCCCCGTACCCGTACCAGCGGAAACTGCTGGCGAACGCTTTGCGCTGGTGCGCGGGCGCCGCGCGGCCGCCGGTCGAGGTCTCGGCCCCGATGTGCGTCCAGGCGACCTTTTTCGAGCAGGAGGGCGGCCGGCGGACAATCGTGCACCTGCTCAACGAGATAAACACGACGGCGGATCGGGCCCTCCCCGAAAGCAACCCGCCGATGCGCGAAGAGATCGTCCCCGTCGCCGACATCCGCGTGGTCTTCCGCGACCCGCAGGTCCGACGGGCGTGGCTTCAACCGGAGGGAGAAGAGATCACCCTGCGCCCCGTGGAGGGCGGTGTCGAGGCGGCCGTGCCGTGTCTGCGGCAGCACTCGATGGTAGTGGCGGAGAGATAGGAGCCCCGCGGGGGGCGAAAACCAACGGAGGTTCGAGAGAGCATGCACATCGGGTTTCGGATCTGCGGCATCGCGTATCAGGACGCGCTTCCCATCGCCAAAAAGCTCGGCTTCGGCGATCTGGAGCCGGAATGGAACCTGACGCTGTCGCCGGAGTTCGGCGCCATGGGCGCCATGGCCCGGGACATGGGCATCCGGCTCAGCGCCGTCCTGACCGGCATGGACCCGATGTCCCTGGACGACTTCCGGACGGCGTTCGAGGACTGCCGGCGGATCGGGGCGACGTCGTTCACGGCGCATCCGCACCCGATCCGCCCCGACGACGAGGCGGCCCAGCGCGAGTTCCGGGAGCGGTTCAGCGCGGCGTCCCGCATGGGCCGGGAGATGGGCATCACGCTGGCCGTGCACAGCTGCGGGCTGGACCAGGAGCAGTGGGACCTCATGTTCCGGCTCGTGCCCGAGCTGGCGCTGAAGTACGACCCCTCCTTCACCGCCCAGGAGGGGCGCGACTACGCCGCCGAGGTCTTCAAGTACGGCAAGCGCATCATCCACGTGCACGCCAAGGACGAGATGATCCTGGACCGCCCCACCGAGCCCATCACCTACGCCCCCGCCGGCATGGGCGACATCCGCTGGGGCAGGCTGATCGCCGCACTCTACGAGGTCGGTTACGACGGGCAGATCGCCATCGAGCCGCATTCCCGCTACTGGGCGACCGACGGCTACGAGCGGGGCCTGATCCTCGCCAAACGCCACCTGGAACAGTTCCTGGCGTAAAACCCGGAACGCCGCTGGAGGAGAAGTATGCAGACGTTTCGCAACGCGGCGGCCGTCGGGACGCTCGCCGCCGCCCTGTTGCTGGCCGGCGCGGCGGGGGCCGCGCCCGCGCAGAAGCCGACCCGGGATCTGTGGGGTAAGCCTATCATGAAGCAGCCGTTCGACACGGAGCCGTTCCGCCCGATCCAGATTCCCGACTGGCTCCAGGGTACGACACGCCTCCTTTACGACATCGGCATGACGAGCGCCCATGCCGAGGCCCGGGCGGCCGGCGTCCAGATGGGCGAGATCGGCTTCAGCAACGCGCGCTACGCGACGTACCCGAGCAAGCTGCTCGAAATGGACCCGTCGCTCCCCCGGGACCACACGGACAAGCAGATCGCCGCCTTCAAGAAGCACGGCATCCGGATCATCGCGGCCGTGATGCCGAGCCAGCACGCACGGCTCTACGCCCAGCACCCGGACTGGCGCGCCATCCGCACCAACACCACCACGATCCCACAGGTCGACGTGAAGACCAACCCGGAAGGCGGCGAGCTCTGCCAGATGGGCCCGTGGGGGGACCACGTGATCGAGGTGCTGGCCGAGATCCTCACGATGTACCCGGAGGTGGACGGGTTCAGCTTCGACGGCATCCACCACGGGCCGGCCGAGTACTGCCAGTATTGCCGCGCTGCCTACCGCAAGGAGGCGGGCGCGGAGATACCGGACGTCAACATGGAGGACCCGGCCTTCCGGCGCTACCAGCTCTGGGTGGACCGGCGGATGGAGCGCTATATCGAGCGGATGCAGAAGCGCATCAAGGGGATCAAGCCGGGTGCGGTCCTGGTCACCCACACGACCAACGCCGGGCGCTTCGGCCACCTGCGCGACATCCCGCGCGGCATGTCGACCCGGATGAACCTGCTCTTCGACGCCCCGTCGCAAGAGTTCTGGATGGACGAGCAGAACCGCGGCAACACGGTCGTGCCGGCCTTCGCCAACGCCTACATCTGGGCCGTCAGCAACCACCGGATCGCCTTCAGCAACCCGTACCTGATGTCGCACGGGAACCCGTACAGCAACGACAGCTTCCCCGGCCACGAAGACCTGCGGCGCATCCTGCTCATCATGACCTACGGCATCCGGCCCAACCACGCGCTGGGCTGGCGGGGGCACAAAGAAAACGTGCTCCGCGACGTCAAGGAGATCACGCGGCGTGCGCGCTGGATCACCCACCTCCAGAGCGAGCCGTGGGCGGCGATGGTGATGAGCGAGCAGACCCGGAACGCGTACGGACGCCACCCGATGCAGGTCGAGGACCGCTACCTGGCCAACGTGCTGGGAGTCTTCCGCACGGCCCTGGAAGAGCACCTGCCGATGACGGTCATCAACGACTGGAACCTCAACGCCGCGGACCTGGCCCGCTACAAGGTGCTGGTCCTGCCCAACACCGCCTGCATGAACGACGAGCAGGCCCGCGCGGTGGAGCAGTACGTCCGGAACGGCGGCGGGCTCGTCGCCACGGTGGACACGTCGCTGTACGACGAGGCGGGCAACCCGCGCGACGATTTCGCGCTGGCCGACCTGTTCGGCGTCCACTACAAAGGCATCCTCACGACCGGCGGCGACGCCGCCGCGAAAGAGAAGCTGGATGTCGAGTTCCTCAAGGGGCTGGACGCCAATTATTGGGAGAAGCGGAAGAACATCTTCGACTTCACGAGGGAGAAACACGCCCTGTTCGACCACCCCCGGCTGCGCGAGTACCTCGGGGAGTGGCCCGCCATCTTCAAGGGGCAGGCGATCGCCGTCGGCTCGCCGAGCCCGGACGTCAAGACCATCGGCACGATCACGCCGCGCCAGGCCAACAGCCAGAACGTCCCCGCGCAGGCCAACAGCCAGAACATCCCCGCGGTGGTCGTCCGCAGTTACGGCAAGGGGAAGGTCGTCTATATGCCGGCCGGTTTCGATTCCGCCTATTACCTGTACCCGTACCCGTACCAGCGGATCCTGATGGCGCAGGCCATGCGTTGGGTGGCGCCGGAGGCGCCTCCCATCACCGTCAAGGCGCCCATGAGCGTCCACTCGACCTTCTTCCGGCAGAAGAGTGACGGCGGCGAGCGGCTGGTCGTGCACCTGTACAACGACCTGAACAGCTCGGCCAACCACGCCAAGCCGGATGACGACGTGCCGCTGCGCGAAGAGGTCGTCCCGATCCACGACATCACGCTGACCTTCGACGGCTACAACGTTTCCCGCGTCCACCTCCAGCCCGAAGGGGTCGAGCTGAAGGCGAAGAAGTCGGGGGGCAAAACGGAAGTCACCGTGCCGAAGCTGGAGATCCACAGCATGGTGGTCGTGGAGCTCGCCAGATGAGCGGGTAAACGCCCGCTCTATCCCTCCCGTCGCCGCGCCCCGGGGAAGGAGGCGCCGGCGCCAGAACCTGCAGTACTTCCCGAGAACGACAAAGGAGTAGTGATATGTCGGATTCTACGATATCCCGTCGCAAGTTCGTCGTGGCCAGCGCCGCCACAGTAGGAGCGATCACCATGGGCGACAGACTGGCGGCGGCTCGGCCGATCGGGGCCAACGACCGGATCAACTTCGGCGTGATCGGCACGGGCGGTATGGGCACCGGTCACGTCAACGCCCTGGTGGGCCGCGGCGAGGCGGACAACCTCCGCTGCGTGGCGGTCTGCGACGTGTATCAGAAGCGCGTCACGAACGCGCAGAAGGTCTGCAAGGGCGAGGGCTACCTCGATTACCGCCGCCTCCTGGAGCGGAACGACATCGACGCGGTCCTGATCGCCACGCCCGACCACTGGCACGCCAAGCTGTCCATGGACGCCATGCAGGCCGGCAAGCACGTGTACTGCGAGAAGCCGCTCACGCACACGGTGGAACAGGCGATCGCGCTGCGCGACGCCGTGCGCCGCCATAAGAAGGTCCTGCAGGTCGGGCCGCAGGGGACCGGGGACGACTCGTACTGGAAGGCGCGGGAAGCGATCCAGGCCGGGCGGATCGGGAAACCGACCTGGGCGCACGGCAGCTACAACCGCAACGCCAAGGTGGACCTGTTCAACCTGCATCCCGAGCCCGTGGACCCCAAAGCGGGGCCGCAGGCCACGGGGGATAACTTCATCGACTGGGACATGTGGCTGGGGCACAAGTGGGGTCTGGCCCCCAAGATCCCGTACAACGCGGAACACTTCTTCCACTTCCGCAAGTTCTTTCCGTACAACGGCGGCGTGGCGACGGACCTGATCTACCACAAGCTGGCCCCGCTGCTCATCGCCCTTTCCGGGCCGAACGGCGAGTACCCGCTGCGGGTCAACGCGAACGGCGGCCTCTACATCGAGAAGGACGGGCGCGACATCCCCGACACCTTCCTTATGACCGTGGACTACCCCAGCGAATACAGCGTGTTCCTGGTCAGCACCCTCACCAACGACGCCGGTATCCCGGACCGCATCTACGGGAAGTACGGCACGCTGGACCTGGGCGGCGGGGTGACCCTGCGGGCGAACGGCGAGATGGGGGAGGAGTTCAAGGCCAAGAACGAGGGCAAGACGGAGGTCCGCCTCGAGGGCAAGCAGCGCCGGGACATGGTCGGCAACTTCGTCGACGTCATCCGGGGCAAGGACAACACGCTCCACTGCAACGTGGAGCTGGGTGCGGCCACCATGGTGGCCATCAAGATGGCGGTGGAGTCGTACCGGCAGCACAAGACGTTGGCCTGGGACGCGAAGAAAGAAAAGATGGTCCGCGCATGAGAAAGCTCGTGTTTCTTTTCTGTGCCGTGGCGGCGGTGCTGACCGGCACCGCCGCCGGTGCCCCCGCGGCGGACAACACGCTGACGGCCCGCGAGAAGCAGGAGGGCTGGATCCTGCTTTTCGACGGCAAGACGCTGAACGGGTGGACGACCAGCGCCCGCCAGCCCAGCAGGACGCCGGTCGATCAGGGCGCCATCAACCCGCACGGGTCGGGCGGCTACATGATGATCCACGAGAAGAAGTGGGGCAACTACATCCTGGCGATGGACTTCAAGCTCAGCCCGAACTGTAACAGCGGCATCTTCGTGCGCACCTTCCCGCTGACGCCGTGGAACGACGGCAACGTCGGCTACTACGGCATCGAGGTCGCCCTGGACGCCGCCGAGGGGACGGGCTACCACCACACCGGCGCGCTCTACGATCTGGTCAGACCCAGCCGCAACGCCATGAAGCCCATCGGCGAATGGAACCACATCGAGATAACATGCGACCGGAACCTCATCGCGGTCGCCGTCAACGGCGAGACCGTGACCCGCATGAACCTGGACGAGTGGACGACGCCGAACAAGCGCCCGGACGGGTCGGACCACAAGTTCGGCATCGCCTATAAACAGCACCCGCGCTGGGGCTACATCGGCCTGCAGGACCACGGCGCGCCCGTCTGGTTCAAGAACATCAAGATCCGGCCGCTGCCCTGGGCGAGGTGAGCCGGAAACGGGGGAGAAGGGGAGATCCGTTGGGCGAGGGCGCCGCGATTCGGGATCATCGGCGTCGGCGGGTTCGCCGAGACCTGCCGTGCGACCGGGCTCCGATCACACCACCGGGCAGAGGTCGTTCCGCTTTACCGTGGCGCTGTCCGGGGAGGCGCAGATCCGCCGGCCACTCGCTCCGGGGCGCATGATGCGCGCGTCCGTGGACGCGATCCTGCGCGGCGGGCCCGACGGCGTGTATGGGGCCACCTTCGCGGAGGGTTACCGCGTTCAGGCCACGCTGGGCGCGATTACCGCTTCGGCGCGGGAGAAACGCTTGGTCGAGG
>CADCTO010000433.1 GCA_902805585.1 uncultured Armatimonadota bacterium
TGGTCTTCCTCAACAAGGCCGACATGGTCGACGACCCCGAGCTCATCGAGCTGGTCGAGCTCGAGGTGCGCGAGCTGCTGTCCAAGTACGAGTTCCCCGGCGACGACACGCCCATCATCGTGGGCAGCGCGGTCAAGGCGCTCGAGGGCGACCAGTCCGAGGTGGGCGAGCCGGCCGTGCTCAAGCTGATGGAGGCCGTGGACGCCTACATCCCGACGCCGGAGCGCCCCAAGGACCTGCCGTTCCTGATGCCGGTCGAGGACGTCTTCACGATCACCGGCCGCGGCACGGTGGCGACGGGCCGGGTGGAAAGGGGCCAGCTCAAGGCGGGCGAGCCGCTGGAGATCGTCGGGCTCAAGGCGACCGCCAACACGGTGGCCACCTCGATGGAGATGTTCCGCAAGACCTTGGACTACGTCGAGGCCGGCGACAACGCGGGGGTGCTGCTGCGCGGGGTGGACCGCAAGGCCATCGAGCGGGGGCAGGTGCTCGCGAAGCCCGGCTCGATCAAGCCGCACACCAGGTTCCAGGCCGAGGTGTACGTGCTCTCGAAGGAGGAGGGGGGGCGGCACACGCCGTTCTTCAACAACTACCGGCCGCAGTTCTACTTCCGCACGACCGACGTCACCGGCTCGCTGTCCCTGCCCGAGGGGGTGGAGATGGTCATGCCCGGCGACAACGTCACCATCGAGGCCGAGCTGATCGCCCCGATCGCCATGGAGGAGGGGCTGCGCTTCGCCATCCGCGAGGGCGGCCACACCGTCGGCGCCGGCGTCGTCGCCAAGGTCGTCGCGTAGCAGCAAGAGCAGGGGCCGGGACGGCCGTAAAGCGGTCCCGGCCCCTTTCTTGTGCCACGAGAAAAACATATGCGAAAAGATAAAGTACGTATCCGCCTGCGGGCGTTCGATCATCGGGTTCTGGACCAGTCCGCGGAGAAGATCGTGGACACCGCGCGCCGGACCGGCGCGCGCATCTCCGGCCCCGTGCTGCTGCCGACCGAGAAGAAGATCTTCACGGTCCAGCGCTCGCCGTTCGTCGACAAGGAGTCGATGGAGCACTTCGAGATGCGCACGCACAAGCGGCTCATCGACATCCTGAACCCGGGGCCCAAGACCATCGACGCGTTGATGCGGCTGGACCTCCCGTCGGGCGTCGACATCGAGATCAAGCTCTAAATACAGAAGATAGCCGCGTCACGCAAGGGCCGCCAACGGCCCCCAGGTGCGCCGTGGAGGTAGTTTATGTCGGTTAAAGCCATTCTGGGCAAAAAGGTCGGAATGACCCAGATCTTCGACGCCGAGGGGCGGGTGGTCCCGGTGACCGTGCTGGCCTGCGGTCCGTGCATCGTGACCCAGGTGAAGACGGTCGACAAGGACGGTTACAGCGCCGCACAGCTCGGGTTCGAGGACATCAAAGAGACCCGCCTGACGCGGCCCGAGCAGGGGCACCTGGCCAAGGCCGGCGTCCGGCCCAAGCGGTTCCTGCGCGAGGTCGAGATCCAGGAAGGCCAGTCGGTGACCGTGGGCCAGGAGATCAAGGCCGACGTCTTCGCCGAGGGCGAGAAGGTCCAGATCGCCGGGACCTCCAAGGGCAAGGGTTTCGCCGGCGTCATGAAGCGCCACGGCTTTCACGGCGGCGAGATGACGCACGGCTCGATGATCCACCGGAAGCCCATGTCGGCGGGCGCGACCGACCCGGCCCGCGTGTTCAAAGGGACCAAGCGGCCCGGCCGCATGGGCAACGAGCGCGTCACCCAGCAGGGCCTCAAGGTCGTGCAGGTCGATCTGGACCGGAATCTGCTGCTCATCAAGGGCGCGGTCCCCGGTGCGAACGGCGGCCTGGTGCTGGTCCAGAAGTCGCACCATTGATTAGCCGCGGGGGCGGCGCCGCCGCCCCCGCCACAGACCGCCTCTGGTCTGTCGCCCGTGCCAAAGCCGCACCCTCGCGGCCGACATATACGGGCCATCTGACGTGGGAGAAAAACGATGCCAACTGTGGCGATAACAACGAAGGGCGGCGGGACAGCCGGCGAGATAGCCCTGTCCGAGCGCATTTTCGGCGCGCCGCGCAACACCGCACTCATGCACCAGGCGGTCCGCATGGAGCTTCAAAACTCCCGGCAGGACACCAAGAACACGCTGCGCCGGGGCGAGATCCTCGGCGGCGGCCGGAAACCGTGGCGCCAGAAGGGCACCGGCCGGGCGCGTCAGGGTTCCATCGTCGCGCCGCACTGGCGGCACGGCGGCGTGGCCCACGGCCCGCACCCCCGCGACCTGGGGCACGACATGCCCAAGAAGATGCGGCGGCAGGCGATCCGCGCGGCGCTGTCCGCCAAACTGGCCGACAACGAGCTGATCGTCATCGACCAGCTGCCGCTGGACGGCGCGATCTCCACCAAGGCCGCCGCCGGCTTTTTGACGGAGATCGGGGTGACCAGGAAGGCGCTGGTCATCCTGGACGCGGCGAGCGAGAACGTGATCAAGTCGCTGCGCAACATCGAGAACGTGACGCTCCGGGTGGCGCCGGCCTTCTCGACGCGCGACGTCGTGGACGGCGGGCTGGTCATCCTGACGCGCGCGGCGATCGACAAGATCGAGAGCGTGCTGGGGGACGGCACGGCGGCGGAAGCCGACGACGACACGCCCGCCGCCGCGGCCGCGGGGACGGAGGAAGAAACGTCATGATGACCGTGTACGACGTCATCGAGCGGCCCGTGATCACGGAGAAGGCGCTGAGCGCCAACGGCCAGCGCCGGTACGTGTTCATCGTCCACCCGAAGGCGAACAAGGTGCAGATCCGGCAGGCGGTCCAGGCGCTGTTCACGCAGCCCGACGGCAACGCGGTGACGGTGACCGACGTGAACACGATGCTGAGCAAAGGCAAGCTGAAGCGGTTCCGCGCGTTCGGGCGCATCTCGGCGGGCCGGTCCTCCGACACCAAGAAGGCCGTGGTCACCTTGGCGCCGGGGCAGAGCATCACCATCTTCGAAGGCGTTTAGGAGCGAACGAATGCCAGTACGACAGTTTAAGCCGACGAGCGCCGGGCGACGCTTCATGTCGATCTCGACGTTCGAGGAGATAACCAAGAGCAAGCCGGAGAAGTCGCTGCTCCAGCCCCTGAAGAAGAGCGGAGGACGCAACAACCAGGGGCGGACGACGGCGCGCAACACCGGCGGCGGCAACAAGCGGATGTACCGCCTGGTCGACTTCAAGCGCGACAAGGACGGCGTGGCCGCGGTCGTGGAGGCCGTGGAATACGATCCGAACCGGTCGGCGCGCATCGCGCTCCTGCGGTACGCGGACGGCGAGAAGCGCTACATCCTGTCGCCGGTCGGCCTGAAGGTGGGCGACCCGATCGCATCGGGCGACGGGGCCGACATCAAGCCGGGCAACGCGCTGCCGATGCGGGCGATCCCCGTAGGCACGCAGATCCACAACATCGAGCTTTCGCCCGGGCGGGGCGGGCAGATGGTGCGCTCGGCCGGCGCGGGCGCGCAGCTGATGGCCAAGGAGGAGAAATACGCCCTCCTGCGCCTGCCTTCGGGCGAGATGCGCCGCGTCCTGGCCGAGTGCCGGGCGACCATCGGGCAGGTCGGCAACCTGGACCACGAGAACGAGTCGTGGGGCAAGGCCGGCAAGTCCCGCTGGAAGGGGAAGCGGCCGCACGTGCGCGGCGTCGTCATGAACCCCCGCGACCATCCGCACGGCGGCGGCGAGGGCAAGTCGCCCGTCGGCCGCAAGAAGGGACCGGTCTCGGCCACCGGCGTGCTTGCCATCGGCTACAAGACGCGCCGGAACAAGTCGACCGACAAGTTCATCGTCAACCGGCGGAAGAAGTAATAAGACCCGGCGGCCCCTGCCGCCGGGCGCCGGGCGGGGGCGCGGGCTCCCGTCCACGTTGGCGGGGGCGGGGCGGCTCGCCCCCGACCACGCACCCGAGCCGGGAACCGGCCGCGGGGCACAGGAGAACCTATGGGACGCAGTTTGAAGAAGGGGCCGTACGCGGACCCCGGGTTGCTGGAAAAGATCGAGGGGATGAACTCGCGGAACGAGAAGCGCATCGTCAAGACGTGGTCGCGCCGCTCGACGATCTTCCCCACGTTCATCGGGCATACCTTCGCGGTCCACGACGGGCGCAAGCACGTGCCGGTCTTCGTCACCGAGAACATGGTCGGGCACAAGCTGGGCGAGTTCGCCGTGACGCGCACCTACCGGGGGCACGCGGGCGGGACCGGCCAGTCGAGCCGCATGCGCAAGTAGGCCGGGAGAAACACGCAGACATGGAAGCAAAAGCAACGGCCAAGTTCGTGAGCATGACGCCGCGCAAGGTGCGCTTCGTGATGGACACGATCCGCGGCAAGTACGCCAGCGACGCGGCGGCGCAGCTCAAGTTCACGCCGAACCACGCGGCGGGCGAGATATTGAAGGTCCTGAATTCGGCGGTCGCGAACGCGGAGAACAACCTGGGCCTGAACCCCGACGTGCTCAAGGTGACCCGGTGTTTCGTGGACGTGGGCCCGACGCTGAAGCGGGTGCAGCCGCGCGCCCAGGGACGGGCCTACCGCATCCTGAAGCGCACCAGCCACATCACCGTGGTGGTCGAGGAGACGGAGCCGAAGCCGCGCAAGACGGGCAGGACCGGCCCGAAGACCAAGAAACCGCCGCTGCGCGCCGCGATGCCCACGCCCGCCGCCGCTTCGCCCGCCGTGGACGAGACGCCGACGCCGGTGGAAACGGTGGAGGAGCGCGACGAGCAGGTGACGACGACGGCGACGGCCGCCGCCGAGGTCGCCCCAACCACGGGCAGCCCGGTCGACGAAGTCATCGCGCAGGACGCCACCGTCACGACCGAAGAGACAAAGGCAGAATAAACCAACATGGGACAGAAAATACATCCGATCGGCTTCCGCATCGGCGTGATCCGCGACGCGGACAGCAAATGGTACGCCGATAAGGACTACGCCGCGCACGTTTTGGAGGATCACCGGATCCGCCAGGTGGTCAAGAAGCGCCGCGGGTGGGACAACGCCGCCATCTCGAAGGTCGAGATCGAGCGGCCCGGCAACACCATCCGCGTGACGCTGCACACGGCCAAGCCCGGCGTCATCATCGGGCGCGGCGGACAGGGCGTGGACCTGTTCAAGGCCGACCTGGAGAAGCTGACCAAGAAGTCGGTGCACGTCAACGTCCAGGAGATCCGCCACCTGGAGACCAACGCGCAGCTCGTGTCGGAGTCGATCGCGCAGCAGATCGAGAAGCGCATCGGCTACAAGCGCGCGATGCGCCAGGCCGTGACGCGCGCCATGAAGCTGGGCGTGCGCGGCATCCGCTGCCACGTCGCCGGCCGCCTGGGCGGCTCGGAAATGGCGCGGCGCGAGCAGGACCGGCAGGGCAAGATCCCCCTGCACACCCTGCGCGCCGACATCGACTACGGCTTCTCCGAAGCCCTGACGCAGTACGGCCACATCGGCGTCAAGGTGTGGATCTACAAGGGCGACATCCTGCCGGGCGCGCGCCGTCCCGTCGA
>CADCTO010000434.1 GCA_902805585.1 uncultured Armatimonadota bacterium
GGGCGGGCGTGTAGCCGGCCCGGTAGGAAAGGATGCGCTGGGCGAGTTCCGGGCGCGTCGTCCGCTCGAAGGCGGCGCGGGCGTAGGTGAGCAGCAGTTCGGCCGACTTGCGGGCGCGCGTGAACGCGATGGTCCGAACGCCGTCGCCGACCAGGGTCGTGAACAGCGTGGTCGCCTCGGCGTTGGAGGATCGGCGCGCACCGGTGGCCGGGTCGTGGACCGGCGGGTTCCAGAAGACGAAATGTTTTTTGCCGGTCGGCGCGCCGTCCCGGCTGATCTCGCTCGCACGGAGGCCCGTCAGGCGCGTGAACAGCTCTCCCGAGTTGGCGATCGTCGCCGAGCAGGCGATAAACTGCGGGCGGGAATCGTAGAACGAGGCGACGCGGCGCAGCCGGCGCAAAATGTTGGCGACGTGGGCGCCGAAGACGCCGCGGTAGACGTGCGCCTCGTCCACGACCACGTAGCGCAGGTTGCGCAGGAACGTCCCCCACCCCGTGTGGTACGGGAGAATGCCGACGTGCAGCATGTCGGGGTTGGTGATGACCAGCCGCGCCCCGCGCTTGATGTGGGTGCGCTCCTCGCGCGGCGTGTCGCCGTCGTAGGTGGCGGTGATGACGTCGGGGAAGAGGTCCAGGGCTTCGAGCTTGCCGCGCTGGTCCTGCGCGAGCGCCTTGGTCGGGAACAGGTACAGCGCCCGCGCCGACGGGTCCAGCAGCAGCGTTTCCAGCACCGGCGCGTTGTAGCACAGCGACTTGCCCGACGCGGTCGCCGTGGTCACGATCAGATGGTGCCCCAGGCGCGCAAGGTCGATGGCCTCGGCCTGGTGCCCGTAGAACCGGGCCATGCCCTGCCCCGCCAGCGCCCGCGCCAGCCGCGGCGGCAGCGGCACGTCCAGTTCGGCGTATGCCGCCTCTCGCGCCGGGATCTCCTCGACGTGCGCGATCTGGTCCTTGTAGTCGGGGAGCCGCCGCAGCCGCGACAGAAAACGCTGGGGGTCGAGGTTCACGTCCCCATTATGCGGCCTGGCGAACAGAGTGTCAAACGCTCGCTTACACCGGGCTTTCGCGCCCGGGTATCGCCCCCTGCTGGAGCAGGCGCACGATCTCCGTGCGCCCGTTGCACTCGGCCAGCATTTGGGGCGAGTCGCCCCGGATGTTGACGACCTCGGTGCTCGCGCCGTGCTCCAGCAGGAGGCGGACGACGTCGGCGTGGCCGTTCTGGGCGGCGAACATCAGGGCGGTCTGTCCGTCGGGCGGGTCGGGCAGGCCGTCGATGAAGCAGGTGTCCACGAACACTCCGCGGTCCCGGAGGTGCTGCCGGACAGCGGAAAGGTTTCCACGCCGGGCGGCGTCGAGGAAGTCGTGGGCGGCGTCTCTAGCCCGGTCGTTGCGCGCCTCCCAGCGCCGGTCGCGCTCGCGGCTCAGCCACTTCGGCAACGTCCAGAGGCCGTACAGGCTCAGACAAGCGGCCGCATAGACGGCGACGCCGGTCGGGCCGAAGGAATGGTGTGCGGCGAGGGCGCCGACGCTCAGGATGCCGCCCGCGAGAGCGGCGAGCGGCAGGATGAACACGCGCCAGTAGAGCGGTACCAGGCCGCCCCACCAGTCCTGTCGCGTGTCGCGTTCGGAGCGCCGGGCGAACGGCAGGAGGACGCCGACGGCGAGCGCCGCGCCGCCGAGGAAGCAGGCGAGATACTGGAGCGCAACCGGGGCAATCGGGCTCATCACGTGACAACCTCTGTTTCCGCCGGAACCGGATCAACCAGATGTCGCCATGATACCCTTACTGGTTCCTGCTTCTTGAGGCGAACGTTCTGTCTGCGTGCGGCTTACCCGCGCTTTGCGAGTCTTACCGCAGCACAACAGCAAAGGCGCTGGCGGAATCCGCAAGGGGGCGCCCGCTTCACGTCTGGCCCAAAGCGTGGCTGAGCCATTCGGCCCACTCGGCGGCCGCGGCGCCCTGTCAGGCCGCGGACTCTCTGAGCAGGTGCATCTCCTCGTCGGAGAGCGGGCGCTCGTCCGGCGTCCAGTCGTTCAGCACCGCCGACTCGATGTTCTTCGCGCAGGCGGCGACGACGCTCCCCTTCACGCCGAGCACCTGGAACGGGAAGACGCGGTTCGCGCGCTTCGAGTATTCGCCGCAGAAGATCTTGCAGTGCTCCTGCGAGCTGAAGAACGGCAGGCACGACCTGCCGTCGCGCTGGTAGACGAAGACCTCGAAGCCGTCCGCGCGGTCGTTCAGGTCGCGGGCCGCGCGTTCGAGTTCGGCCAGTAGCTGTTCCGGCGTGTACGTGGCGGCGTCGAGCCCCTCGCTCTGCATGGCGGCGATCACGAGGACGTCGGCCGCTCCCACCGCCCGCACGAAGTCGGCGCCCGTGGTTCGACGGCCGGCAGCGACCAGCGCGTCGCGGCGTGCCACCAGCTTACGGAAAACGTTCAGCATCAGAAAACCCCGTGCCCGGCGCGGTCAGTCCCAGTCGTTGTCACGGCCGTCCTCCCAGGCCCGGCGCACCAGGTCATACCGGCGCACGCTGTTGTGCCCCCGGATGAACGCGCGCCGCGGGTATGCGGCCCCTCCGGCGGTTTTCCAGCAATCGGCGAACCATGCAGTCACCAGCTCGACCACGTACTCGCGCCAGTACCCTTCGGGGTCCCGTTCATCGTAGGCGACCTCGTCGTCGGCGCCCAGGAGCGGGGGCCGCCCGGGCAGTACCTCTCCGCGCATGCCCTCCCCCACGAGATTCGCCCGGTCGTCGCGGCATTCGAACGCGATCGGGAAGCGATGACTGAAGTCATCCTCGATCACATAAAACTCGACCTCGCGGACGCGTTTGGGAAAGGGCCTGCCGATGAACGCCCGCAGATCGGCCGTAAGGTCGGGCGTCAGGGTTCCCAATCGCGCCGCCACTGCCTGGCGTACCCGCTCGTACGGGTCCTCTGGTTCTATCGTCATGTCCGTCGTCCAGCGTCGCGGGCTATTTGGCGGCCCACCCGGTTTTCCCGTCGCCGGTTTCTTTGGCGTAGAGCGTGGAGCCGGCGCCGCCGTCGGTGCGCAGGTAGAGGGAGCCGACGTTGGCCGCGACCGCGTTCTCGGGCGGGCCGGTCCCGGCGTAGACCTTCGCGCCCGTCCACTGGACCCCGATGGGGCCCGGCGCGTTGATGGTCGCGGGCGCCGTGTCCGCCACGGCCAGATCGATGCGCGAGGTGTCGAGGGTCTGCGCCGGGGCCGGCTTCATCCGCAGGAAGTTGCGGAACTGGTGGAACTTGTCGGCGGAGCCCCGGAACTCCACCTCGCCGCGGCTTTCGGGCACCTCGGCCCACAGGCGGCCGGCCAGTTGGAACTGGTCCGGGAACAGCCCCGTGCAGTCGACGACCTTGACGCGGAAGTTCTGGCCGACCGCGACGTCCTTTTCCGACGGGCCGAAGCGGATCGTCGGGCGGGGCGACAGCGAGTTCTGCGTGAACTGGAGGTTGCGCAGGATGACCTGTGCCTTGTCCGAGGGGAACGCGTCGATCATCACGCCGCCCGCGATGGCGCTGAGCTGCAGGTACCCGCCGTCGGCGATCAGGGCGGCGTCACGCTCCAGGGCGGCCAGCTTCCTGCTCCGCTCGCTCTGCCAGCCGAAGACGCGCACGTGGGCGGTGCTGGCGACGCTGAAGTCCGTGCCGCAGGCGTCGAAGCAGAGATTGTAGCCCGTCAGACTGGAAGCGGTGTCGATGCCGGCGCCACATTCGGAGATCGTGCAGTCGTTGACGGAGCCCCACACCGACTGCGTGTTCGCCATGCGGATACCCGCCTTCGCGCAGCCCACGAACGTGCACCGGTCGATCTTGAACTCGTCGTTGTTGCCGTTCTCGCCGTCCATCAGGATCCCGTAGGCCAGGTCGCCCTTCCACACGCCCTGCGCCGTGTGCATGTAGCGCCCGAAATAGCACTGCTCGATCACCGTGGCGCCGTTCGTGCCCTGCTGGTCCTCGGCGACCCAGTGCAGGTTGATCGCGGTCGTGCCGGCGACGCCGGTCTTGCCCTCCCAGCGGATGCGGCGGATCGCGATGCCGTAGGAGTCGCGGATCTTCACCATCGGCGTGTTTGGGGGGCCGTCCCAGCGGAACACGCTCGCCTGGCCCGGCGCCGCCGCGTAGGCCGGGCTGTTCCCGACGCCGCACCCGACCATCTCGAAGGACATGCGGCGCACGTTCAGGGTCGCGGTGATCCGGTACTCGCCGGGCGGCACCAGGATCATCGTCCCGCGCACGCCCCACGGGGCGTTGTTGCCGGCCGCGTCCAGAGCCGCCTGGAGCGCGGCGGTGTCGTCGGCCACGCCGTCCCCCTTGGCGCCGAAGGTTTTGACGTTCAGGTAGGAGGCTTCAACGGGTTCAGGCCGGGCCGCGGCCCCGGCTGCGGCGGCGCCCGCACTGGCGCTTTCCAGCCGGGCGACCTGCTCCTTGAGCCGCTGCACCTCGGCCCGGAGACCCTCCAGGTCGGCGGGCTTGCCGGCCTGCACCGGCGCCTGAGCCGTCGCCGCCGGCTGCCCCGCGCGGCTGACGCCGTACCCGGCGAAAAGGAGCGCGGCGATGACCGCCGCGAAACCGAACCGTCTTCTTCCCGTCGTCATACTTTGCGACTCCTGTGCTTGCGGCTTCTTCATCGGGGTCGGCTCGCCGCCGGCCGCAGCCCGTCCTTCTTCACCAGTTCCTTCGGGACCAGCAGCGCCGCGGGCGAGGCGGCGAGAAAGTTGGGGGCGTTGAAAAACCACAGGCGACCCAGCATGATCTGCGTGAAGTGCCAGGTCTTGCCGTCGGCGCCCGCGGGCACCGGGACCTTCACGAACTCACCGGTAATGCTGACCTCCTTGAGGATCGCGCCGTCGGGGCCGTGGATCCGGTGCGGCTGCCCGTACCAGTAGTAGTGCAGCTCGCGCGTGCCCTTGGGCACGTAGAAGTGCATCGGCTGCATCCAGCCGGCGTGCTCGACGTGCCGGCCGGGATCGAGCAGGATCGCGGCGCGCCGGCCCGCCGCGACCTTGATGTGCCAGCCGGCCGAAGAGTCGTCGAAATCGAGCCGGTAGAGCCCGGCGCGGGGCACCTTCACCTGAATGGGGTGGGGCTTGCCGTCCAGAGGGAGCCGGCCGCGCGGGGCCAAAGGGCAGGAGCGCCGGACATCGCGCACACAAACTATCCGAGGCAATCGCCGAACCGACGGTAGCTGCCTACCTTCGCCCGCCGGGGCCGCGCCGGCACTTTCATCGGGGGCGGCCGTCGCTCCCATCCCGAGGCCCGCGGGGTTGAGATCGTCGCCGCAGGTCCACCAAAAACCCTCGGACACTGAGCCTCTTGCAAAAATGCCTGTCTTAGCGCCTGCTCGGCTGCTCACCCGGCGCAGGGCTTGAGCAGCTGGTCGGCGAAGAGCGCCAGGATCCCGAACATGACGTGCAGGTGCGCCTTGGCGTGGCCGCGCACGCGCAGGAACCGGCCGCCGAACTGGTCCTTGAGCCGGCTGTTGCCCCC
>CADCTO010000435.1 GCA_902805585.1 uncultured Armatimonadota bacterium
TCGGCCTTGTATCTTTGCCACCACGTACGGGTCGAGGCGGGGAGGCGGCTCTGGAGCCACGCCTGCGCCTCCGCGCCGCGCCCGACCGCCTCCAGGTTCGCCCAGTAGCCTCCGGCCCCGGTCCGCCGCTCCGTTTCGGCGAATTCGCCCCGCTGGTTCCGCGCCTTCAGGAAGAGCTGCTGGAACTCGCGCGCCCGCTCCAGAGACCGCTGCGGGTAGCGCCGGGTCTGGTCCACATAGCGCGTCCCGTCCCAGCCGATGATGAGGGCGACCGGCGCGGCCGCGGCGTACGGGAGATCGCCCGCGTAGGCCAACACGTCGCTCTCGGCGATGATCTCCGGGCGGGCGTCCCCGCCCAGGTTCTTGATGCCCCGGACCCCGTAGTTGCGTCCGTCGAACGTGAGCAGGTTCCGCAGCCCGCCTTCCTGCGTGAAGAAGAAATCCGTCCCGCAGCAGTGGGCGCCCCCGCTATGGGTCGTCACCTGCAACTCCGGCGTCCCCCCGGCCGTCAACTCGGGGAACTCCACCAGAAGGACGCGCTGGTCCTGGATCTCGCGCACGACCGCTCCGAGAACGTCCAGCACGCGCAGCCGCTGCGGGGCGAACTCGTCCTTTCCGGTTTTCTCCACCACCACCGTGTACTTGCCCCACGACGTGCGGTAAGGCAGCTTGTCCGTGTCGAACTTCGCGGGCGGCGCGAGCAGGAGCAGGGCGGCAAGCACGGTCGGCAATTGGGTCATACGTTTCCTTTCCGAGGCGCGCAGCGCGCCCGACTTCAGTATAAGGGATAGGTGCGGATGCTTGTCAAGCGGGGTTCAACGACGGGGACAGGGCAGGGTTAGGGGATCAATCCGGCAACGAGGCCGTGGAGTTTCCCCTACGGCTCCAGCCCGGCGCCGTTCCCGCGCCCGCTCGGGTTCGAGCGGGCGCGGCGGAACGATAGGCGGCTCGGAAAGCGGCCTACCAGTGGACGCGCCCCGGCGCTGCGGCAGCCCCGTGTGGGGACTGAAAGAAGAACCGCCCGCGCCGCGTCACTCGGCGCGGAGCACCTTGACCTGGTACGTGCCCAGGTCGTGCGACAGGGCGTAGATGTCGGTGATCTCGCCCTCGGCGAGCTTGATGTGGGTGGCGTCGGCGAAGGGCGCGCCCCAGGTCGGCTCCAGCGCGACCCAGGTGTCGTTGCCGACCCACACCTCGGGCCACGCGTGGTACAGGAAGCGCCCGTCGGCGTAGGCGATGCCGATGCACGGCTTGGTGGGCAGCCCGGCGGCCCGGGCGATGGCCGTGAACAGCGTCGCGTAGTCCCGGCAGACGCCGCGGGGGGATTTCACGATGTCTGCGGCCGTGCGGAGCGTGGCGATGCTCGGGTCGGGCGTCATCGTCTTGTGCACCCAGGTGGCGATTTTGGCCGCGGCTTTGGCGCTGTCGGTCTCGCCGCCGAGCACTTTCTCGGCAAGGGAGCGGAACTGCGGGTCGTCGGCGGGGATGTAGGTCGTCGCCCGCAGGTACGGCTTGAGCGCGTCCGGCACCGACTGGCCGGGGGTGAAAAGCGGCGCGGCCGGCGCTGTCGGGAGCGGCGCCGCGCGGACGATGATGCGCGCGGACAGCAGCGAACCGCCCGCTTCCTCGCCGTCCTGCAGCGTGGTGATCTGGACGTTGTCCACCTCCAGCGGCAGGGGGCGGGTCAGGCCGGTCAGTTCGTACTCCCCGCGGCGCAGCGACCGGGGCTTGTTGATGGCCGCCCCGGTCGGCACGATCCCGACGGCGGTGGCGATGTCCACCTGCTTGCCCGCCTTCGGGGCCAGCGCCGTCTCGCGGGGCTCGCGCCGGATCTGGAGGCCCATCACGCTGTCCATCCGGAGCATCTCGCCGCCTTCCGTGACCCAGAGGGTCGAGGTGGCGAGCGGGTTGGTGTCGATCATCTTGTAGGCCGACACGGACTGGCCGCCCAGGATGACGGGCTCCCGGCCCAGAACGCGGAGGTCGGAGTCCAGGAGGGTCAGCGTCTGCGGCGAGAAGACCTTGCCTTTCAGGTGCCTGCCGGGCTGGGGCGGGGTGTCGCCGCCGCCCGAACCGGCCTCCGACAGGAATTTCTCGCCGTCCTTCAGAAACAACGTTTCCGACTTTCTGGTGCCCATGATGTCGGCGTCGTAGCGGACCTGACGCCCTTCATAAGTAGCCTTGACACGCGTGGTGCGGCCGGAAGCCTCGCTGGTGAACTCCAGGGCGAGCGGCGTGCCGGTCCGGTTGTTCCACGATACCGTGCTGGTGACGACCCGCGCGGGCGTGCCGAGCACGGCCATGTCGAGCGTCATCGTCGCGTCGGTGCGCGTGGCGGGCTTGCCGGCCAGCATGGCTTCCGTACGCTTCATGACGTAGGAGCCGATCTTTTCGCCGCGCATGTAGACGCCGTAGTACCAGGGCACGACCGCCGCCGCCGACGTGGCGGCGGTCGCAGCGGCGGCGGCGGGAGCGGACGCCGCCGGGCCTCCCAGCGCGAGCAGCAGGGCGACGAAGGCGAGGAGGCGGGTTCGTTTACTGTACATGATTACTAGGTATTATGGCCGGAGAGGCCGCCGTCTCCAGTACCGTGATACGCAGCGGGTCCAGGCGCGACATGCCCTTGCGGTCGGTGGTCGGCTCCCCCTCGGCGAGCTTGATGTGGGTGGCGTCGGCGAAGGGCGCGCCCCAGGTCGGCTCCAGCGCGACCCATTTGCCGACCCAGACCTCTGCCCAGGCGTGGAGGAAGAAGCGCCCTTCCAGGTAGGCCAGGCCGGAGCAATGCTTGGCGGGGATGCCGGCGGCCCGGGCCAGCGTCACCAGCAGCGTGGCGTAGTCCTGACACACGCCGCGCCGGGATCGCAATATCTCGCTCGCGTGGCGCTGCACGCCGATGCCCTGCCCGGCGTCATAGGTCATGGTCTTGTACACCCAGTCGCTGAGCAGGCCGGCCGCGCGCGCCGCGTCCGTTTCGCCGCCGAGGATGCGCCCCGCCAGCGCCTTCATCGGCGCCGTGTCCGAAGGCACGTACAGGCTGGGGCCGAGGCGCGCGGCGTGCGCCGCGCGGTCGATGGCGGCGATCGCGGTCGGCGGCGCGTCGCTCGCCGGCCCCGTCGTCACCGTGATCCGGGCCACGTAGCTGCCGTCCGCGCCGCGCTCCAGCGTCGCGCGCTGCACGTCGTCGTTTGTCGTTTCCAGGGGCGCGGAAAGGTTCTCGATCCGGTACGTGCCTTCCCGGAGCGTACGCGGGTCCGTCAGCGGCTTGCCCTGCGGGCGGTACGCCGCCACGTCGGTGACCTCCACCGCGTCCGAAAGCGGGGCGGCGGCGACGCCTTTGGGCTGGCGGATGAAGCGCGCCGGCCCCAGGTCGAACCGGAGCACGTCGTCGCGCGCGTCCAGCCAGATCGTCGCCGGGGCGCCGCCGACCTTGATGGCGACCCGGTACGCCGCGACGCCCAGCCCGCCGACATCGACGATCTCGCGCTTCGCCGCCGGGGTGCGCCTGCCGATGGTCACGTCGGCGTCGTCCAGGGTCAGCGTCGTGGTGTTGAAGGTCTTGTAGCGGATACGCGTCTCGGCCGAAGGGCGGCGGCGCTGCTTGCTTTTGAACGGGTCCTCGGCCCAGAAGCGCTCGCCAGCTTTCAGGCGGAGCGTACCGTGCCGCCGCTCGCCCGCAAGGTCGGCGTCGTACGTGACGCTGCGGGCGGTGAAGACGGCGCGGACTTTGGTCGCGCGCCCGCCGGTCCGCTCCACGCTCACCGCTTCGAGGGGCGCGCCCTCCGGCGTCGCCCACTCCTGCGACTCCATCTCCGAGGTGTTGGCCGCGCCAAGCACGCGCAGGTCCATGCGCATCCGCGAGGTCGAAAGGTCCGCCTTCTGCCCGCGCCACCGCGTCCGCTGCTCGACGCTCATCAGGTAGCCCGCGCGCTTGCCGCCGAGATACACGCCGTACCACGTTTCGCGCGGAGTCGCGGTGGCCGCGGGAGCCGGCGGCAGGATCGTCGTAAGGAACAGGAACAGGGACGCGAGTCGCAGCGGGGCGCGCAGCATGGGCAGAGGTCTCCGATGCCATTGTAGCCCGCGCCACCGGCTTTGGCAAGCGCGCTTGAACCGGAACGGCAGGCGGGTAAGAATACATGGCTTGCCGGTCCCGAGAAGGAGCTTTGTATGCAGAAAACGTCCTGTTTCGTCGTGCTCATCACGCTCACGCTGGCAGTCGCCGCGCCCGCGCCCGCTTCGGCGCAGAAGACGACTCGCGTCAAGGCGCCGCCGGGCAGCACGACGAGCATCACGACGACGCCGAAAGGCGAACAGATCATCACGGTCACGGTGAACAAGAAGCCGGTGCCGTTCGCCCAGGCGCAGCGCCCCATCATGGCGGACGGCCGCGTGATGGTCCCGCTGCGGGGCGTGTTCGAACGGCTAGGCGGCACCGTGGAGTGGAACCAGGCGGAGCGCTCCGTCTCCGGCAGTCACGCCCAGTCCGGAACGGAATTCCGCATCCGGGTCGGCAGCAACGACGCGCTCATCAACGGCGAAACGAAGCCGCTGGACGCGCCGGCGCGGATCGCCAACGGCACGACCTACGTTCCGCTGCGCTTCGCGTCCGAAGCCATGGGCGCTCAGGTGGAGTGGGACGAGAAGAGCCGCACCGTCTACATCCGGGGCCGGAGCAAGGCGTCCGCGTCGAAAGGCGAGCCCGCCGCGGAGGAGCCTCCGCCGGCCGAGGCTGAGGAGTAAGAGACCCGGACGGCGGGTCGTACGTCGGCATCGGAAGCGGCGCCCTTCCACGGGCGCCGCTTTTTCACGCGCCCGCTTCCCGTCTCCGCCACCGACGTTGCCGTCGAGCGCGCGTTTGCCTGGCTGCCAGGCGGGTAAGTACAGAGTGCTATGAACGGCCCGGCCGGTGCACCGGCCGGGCCGCACCCTGGAGGTTCCCCATGCGAAACCTGATCCGCCTCGCGGCCTTCGCTTCCGCCGCGGTCGCCGCCCTGCCCGCCGCGGCGCAGACCAAGATCGTGACCCCGCCGGGCAGCACGACGCGCGTCACGACCACGCCCCGCGGTGACCAGATCATCACGGTCAACGTCAACCAGAAGCCGGTCACCTTCGAGGAGACGCGCCGCCCGATGATGCTGTCGGGCCGCGTGATGGTGCCGCTGCGGGGGGTGATCGAGCGGCTGGGCGGGAACGTGTTGTGGGACGCGAAAGAGCGCGTGGTCACCGGCGCGCACCCGGGCTCGAAGCAGCAGTTCCGCATCCGGGTCGGCTCGAACGACGCGCTGGTCAACGGCGAGAATATGACGCTGGACGCGCCGCCGCGCGTCACGAACGGCACGACCTATGTGCCGCTGCGCTTCGTCTCCGAGGCGTTGGGGGCGCAGGTCCGCTGGGACAACGCCAGCCGCACGGTGACGATCACCGCGGCCGACGGCTCGGCGGCCGCCGTGGAGTAGGTCAGGCGGGGCGCGGAAAAGACGCCGATCGCAGGGGCGCGG
>CADCTO010000436.1 GCA_902805585.1 uncultured Armatimonadota bacterium
GCCGCCCGCCCGCGCGCGCGCGGGCGCCTCCGTCTACCTGTGCGACCTGAGCCGGGGGCCGGGAGCGGCGGAAGGGGGCGGCTGCCGCGACCCCCCCACGCGGCGAGGCGCTGTCCTTCAGCGGGACCGCCCTGGCCTCGCGCGACGACACTGACGGCGCCGGGCGTGTCGTCGGCGGCTCCTCGGGGTCGGAGGTTTCACCTGGTAAAAATCTGGGGACTATCCGCGGGACGCCCGCCGCCCCGGGTTGTCTCACCCATCAAAGTGCCGGCGCCGGTCTCCTTTTCCCGGGACCCCGGTACGGCGGCAACACAGCGTGCGCCCCGACGAAGCGCGCCCGCACGACCACGAAGCAGGAGCATGCAACAAGTATGTACACCATCAGCAGCAAGGTTTTCCGTTCCGGCGTCGCCGCCCTGGGCCTGCTGGCCCTGTCCGCCGGCGCCTCCTCCGCACAGGAGGTGCGCTTCATCGGCGACACCGCCCTGAGCACCTTCGCCAACGGCGCCCTCTCGCTTTCCCCCTCCGGCGGGACCGGCGGCGGCCTGGCCTATACGCCCAGCACCTTCAACGACCTGACCTCCAACGGCTTCCTGGGCCTGGGTAACGCCGCCCCGAGCAGCACCAACAACCTGGGCTACTTCACGCTGACCACCCCCTCGGGCGGCACGAACCTGTACGGCAGCACGTTCAACCTGCGCGTGCTCTTCAGCGACCCGGACGGGGCCGACGACGCGCTGTTCCCCGGCATGCTGACGGGCAGCGTCGCCAGCACCGGCGCCGGCGGCGTCTTCATCGACTTCGACAACACCCCGCAGTCCTTCAGCTACGACGGCGGCGCGTACTCGCTGCGGGTCAACGACCTGGCCATCAACCCCAACGCCGCGGCGGGCGGCACCTCGCAGGTGTCGGTCACCGGCGTGATCCGCACGGACGTGACCCCCGGGGAGGGCCCGGACGGGGAGGTCATCCCCGAGCCGGGCACCATGAGCCTGCTGGGCATGGGCGCGGTCTCGGCGCTGGGCATGATCCGCCGCCGCCGCCGGCGCAGCGGCGGCGGCGAGACATCCGCCTGAGCGGGGCGCAGGCGGCCTGAGCGGGGCGCGAGGCGGCCTGAGCGGGCAACAAACGGGAAGGCCGCCGGGTGCATGCCCGGCGGCCTTCCCGCCCTGTACGGGTCACACGCCTGTGACCGGGGCCTTGTGAGCAGCGAGACGACCTTTTTTGCGGGGCGGGTTGCGCGCCCGGTTTCCCGGATAAACCTCTCCTGACAAACAGTCTTCCTTGTTCCCGGCCCGGGGCGATCAACGCTGCTCCGGGCCTTTTTCTGTCTGCCGGACCTACGCGCGGCGGCCTTCCTGCCCTGTACGGGGAGGCACAAGCGTGTGACCAATCTTGTGGTGAGCGGGACGGCCTGTTCCACAATGGGCGCTCCCGGGCGTTTCAGCCCTCACCGCCGTGTAATAAAAAACTCATCCCTTGCGGGAGGCTCTCCCGCACCTTTGGTAAAAAGAAGGCTCTCTCGCTTCAAAATCGAGG
>CADCTO010000437.1 GCA_902805585.1 uncultured Armatimonadota bacterium
CACCACGATGGAGGCGAGCAGAACAGCGGCAGCCCGGCGTTTCCCCATGTTCATTCCGACGCCCTCCGTCGAAGCACCACGCACATCGGCAGGACGACCACCCATCGCACACGCCGCAAAACCCCGAAGCGGGGGAGGCACGGGCGCGGGCGCAGGCCGCGGTGCGTTTTCAGCCCGGCTGCGGCGCGGCATCCCGGACCCGGTCGTTCTGGCGCACGGAAAAGCTGCCGTTCTCATAATCGACGCACAGGGCCGCCCCGACCTGACCCGGAAGCCACCCGTTCGCCAGCCCGTACAGGATGGCCCGGCGGACGAACTTCGGCCTGATGATCGCTGGTTCGTTCGCACGGGCCGCCGGGCATCCCAGCCAGGGGTCGTGCCAGCCCCGAAGCGTGACGGACAGTGGCTGACGACCTGAAGTCGGGCCGTAAACGGCTAAAAGGCCTGCACGCTCTTTCGGCGAGAATCGCCAGCGGAACGTCGTGCCCTGCACCGTGATGCGGCGGAGGCCCCGCGCCCGCTTCGTGTAGCTCATGCTCTGTATTTGTGACGGTCAGAATTTATCGTGCGCAACAAGCGGCGCGCAACAAGCGGCGCGCGCAGCAACCGGGCGGCCCGCTGTACCGGCGCGAAGCACCCCGCGATGACCGACCGGACGAGCGGCGGGAAGCCCCCGCAAAGCGGCCGCGGGAACCGGCCGCGTCCCCGGCCGGTGTGAGCGACGGTGGTCATGCGCCTGGCTTCCTGCGGTCACTTCCGCCCGTCCGCAGGCGCCGGCCTCGCGGCACGCGGCGGCCTCGCAGCCCGCGGCAGCCTCTGCTGCCGCCCCTGTTCCAGGTGCTGGCGCTTCTGCATCACCTTGTGCCGGGCCTGCTGGAAGACGGGCAGGAAGAACAGGAGCGCCAGGAACACGCCCGCGGCGGGCACGAAGGCGTTGAGCATCCGCATCCCCTGCGGCAGCCCCTCGTCCCAGGGCGGCCACCAGTCCGGGTGCCGGGCCTGGTAGACCAGGTACCCGAGCCACGCGCAGGCGAGGAACGCCATCCCGGCGGCACCGCCGGCCCAGAGCGGGGCGCCCAGCACGCCGCTGACCAGCCACGCCGCGGCGGATGCACCGGCGAACAGCAGGACCTGGATGACGAAACACAAGCCCGTGCCTCCTCCCGTCATGCGCCGTCGGCGGCGCTCTCGTGCCGGTCCGAGACTTCGACACGCAGGACGGTCGTGCCGCCGCTGCGGTTTCCCGCCTCCACCCGCTCGACCTCGATGACGGTGCGCACGCCCCGGTTCATGGCGTTGCGGACCAGGGCTGCGACGCTGTTGACGACGTCCGCCCATTCGGGGTTGACGTTCCGGACCATGCGCGAGCCGCCGACGTCCGTCCGGATGAAGTATTGGTGGTCCATCGCTCTGGTGCCTGTCCTTCGGCCGGTTTGGGGCTCTCTGCCGCCGGATCCGGGCGGGCGCCACCCTTGCCGCTGGCGGTGCGTCGTCGCCCGGTTCCCGTCGGGCCCCGGCCCCTCTAGGGGCGGCCGGCG
>CADCTO010000438.1 GCA_902805585.1 uncultured Armatimonadota bacterium
ACCCACGGGGCGACGCCGTTCAGCACGTAGCCGCCGGGGACGGCCTCGGCGCGCAGCATCGCGCCGGGACGGCGCAGGTGCCCGAAGGCGACCCCCACAAGATGCCGCCCCGCGGCCATGTCGCGCAGGTACCGCTCCCGCAGGTCCGGATTTTTGCTGCCGGCGAGCATGCCGCAGGCGCCCAGGTGCTGGGTCATGACGAACCAGGTCGTGCCGCAGGCCGCCGTCAACAGCTCGGTGAACGCGCGCTGGCACGCTCCGGACACGGCGCTGCCGCCATATTCTTTGGGCGACGTGATCCCGAGCAGGCCGGCTTCGGCGAGCACACGCAGATTGTCGCGCGGCGGCTCGGAAGCGCGGTCGGTCTCCTGGGCGCGGGGGAAGAGCACGGTGTCGGCGATGTGCTGGGCGCGGCGGAGGATCTCCTCTTCTTCGGCGCTCAGCGACGGCGCGGCGGGGGACGCCTCCGGTTCGGCGTAGGATTCCATGGGGTGAGTATACCCGGCGCGCCCACGCCCCCTGCCCTTCTCCCCTGCTCCCGCTTCGCGGGAGCAGGGGAGAGGCGCCTACAGCTCCATGATCATCGGGAGGATCATCGGGCGGCGGTTGGTGCGCTTCTCCAGGAACTTCTTGAGCGATTGGCGCACGTCGGCCTGGATCGCGTCGATCTCGCGGGGGCCTTCGCCGGGCAGCCCTTCGATCATCTGGCGGATGTGATCGGAGGCCTCCTGCATCAGCTCCTCGCTGTGGTCCATGTAGACGAAACCGCGCGACAGGATCTCCGGCCCCGAGGTGATCTCGCCGGTCTCACGGTTCATGGCCACGACCACGACGACGAACCCATCCTCGGCCAGGTGCTGCCGGTCGCGCAGCACGACCTCGTGGATGCCGGCGGTGCCGGACGCGTCGACCAGAACGGACCCCGACGGGATGCGGTCCACCACGCGGCCCTGGTTCTCGTCCAGCTCCAGCACGTCGCCGATCTCGGTCCGGAAGATGTCTTCACGCAGCCAGCCCATCTCCTCGGCCGTCTTGGCGTAGAGCGCCATCATGCGGTGCTCGCCGTGGACCGGCACGACGTACTGCGGGTTCACGATGTTGAGCACCAGCTTCAGCTCTTCGGCGTTGCCGTGGCCGGAAACGTGGACGGGCATGAGCGAGTCGTAGATCACGTTCGCCCCGCGCGCGATCAGCCGGTTCACGACGCGCCACACGGCGTCCTCGTTGCCGGGGATCGGCGTGGCCGACAGGATGACGGTGTCACCCTCCTGGATGTGGACCTGGCGGTGCTCGTCGGCCGCCATGCGGGCTAGCCCGGCCAGCGGCTCGCCCTGCGAACCGGTCGTCAGGATGGTGACCTCTTTGGGCTTCAGCGACCCGATGTCGTCGGCCCGGACGCGGATGCCTTCGGGCACGTTCAGGTAGCCCAGCGACGCGGCCATGTCCATGTTGGTCTGCATCGAGCGGCCCAGGGCGGCCACCTTCCGCCCGAACCGGGCGGAACTGTCCACGGCCATCTGCATCCGGTGGATCTGGCTCGCGAATGAGGCGATGATGATCCGCCCCGGCGCCTCGCGGAACACACGGTCGAACGTCTGGCCGACGATGCGCTCCGACGGCACGAACCCGGGCCGTTCGATATTGGTCGTGTCCGAGACCAAGGCCAGCACGCCTTCTTCGGAGATACGCGCCAGCTTGGGCACGTCGAACAGGCGGCCGTCGACCGGCGTCTGGTCGAACTTGAAGTCGCCGGTGTGGATGACGGTGCCCGAGTCCGTGCGGATCGCCAGCGCGAAGGAGTCCGGTATCGAATGGGCGACCTGGATCGGCTCGACGGTGAAATGGCCCAGTTCGATCTTGTCGTCCGCGCCGAACTCCCGCAGGTCCAGGGAGTCCAGGATGCGGCGCTCGCTCAGCCGGCCCCTGGCCAGCCCGAGCGCGAGGCGCGGCCCGTAGATCGGGACGCCGGGGAGCTGGGGCATCACGTAGGCCAGCGCCCCGATGTGGTCCTCATGCCCGTGCGTCAGGACGATCCCCTGCACCGCGTCCCGGTTCTCCGCCAGCCAGCGGACGTCGGGGATCACGACGTCCACCCCGTACATCTCTTCGTCGGGGAACTTCAGCCCGCAGTCCACGACGAGGATCTGGTCGAGGACCTGGTAGGCGTACATGTTCTTGCCGATCTCGCCCACGCCGCCCAGCGGGATGATGCGTAGCTTGCCCTGCGGCAATATATCCAAAAAACGTTCTCCTTGTGTCAATTCGTCGGCTTATTATACCTCTGCCGTGGGAACCGCGCAGAAAGGGCGGGCGGGGGAGGCAGGGCCGGGGTCACAGATCCCAGAAGGCACGGCGCTCGCGCAGACGCCCGCGCTCCAGAGTGCGGACCAGCCGGAGCAGGCGGTTCTCGTCCTGGTCGGACAGCCCGGACCACTGGAGGCGCGCGACGCGTTCCGTATCCCGGCGCGCCCGGCGCGTGTCGATGTCGATGACCCGGGCGGCCAGGAGCAGATCGCCGTTCTTGTCGCCGAGCGGCAGGCGGACCCGGAGCCCCTCGTCCGCGCGCAGCGGCAGGGCGGAGCGCAGCGCCCCGCCGCCGCCGGACAGGTTCACGAGCACGCCGGCTTCGCCGCCCCCTTCGGCCCGCGAAGCTTCGGTCCGGGCGAACAGAACGGGGATCTGGGTGCGGACCCGGTAGAAGGCGCGGCGCTGGACGACCATCAGGCGCGCGGGGCGCGCGACCAGGACGACGGGATGTGCGCCGACCCGCCGCTCGACGACCCGCGAATCGAAGGAGGCGACCCCCTGAGAACTCATGGCCCGCACCACGAGCGCGGTGCCGGTGCGGAGGGGGACGTACACGCCGTCGCGGACGGGTGCGTGCAGCGTGATGTCCTTGCCGGCCACCGACTGCACCGTTGTGCGGTACAGGCCGGGCCAGTCCCCGTCCGCCACTTCGATCTCGACGGGCTGCTCCGGAAGCAGCGAAGAAGACGGCAGGTACTCGATCTTCACGGCGCGGCGGCTTCCGCCGCGGCCGCGCGCGGCCCCTCTGCCGCGCGCGCTTCGCTCAGGGAGTTCCGGGCCTCGCCCAGGAGCACCGTGGCCTGCGTGTCCGCGGCGGCATCGCCCGTCTCGATAAAGGCAAGAACGTTGGCCGCCGCCTGGGCGAGCAGGGACGCGGCGAGCACCCGCTGCCGGTACGCCCGGACCAGTGACGGCGCGTTCTGGTCCGGGGGGCAGGCCTTGAGGAAGGAGACCAGGGTGTTGGCGCGTTCCGCCTGAGCGGTCGCCGTCTCGAAGAACGCTTCACGGCTGGTCCGGCCCTTGTCGAACGTCTTCCGCGACTGGGCGAGCGTGGCCGCGACCAGGGTCGCCCCGCTGTCGAACAGGTCGCGCGCCGTGGTGTAGCGGACGGCGGAGTCCGCCGGGAGCGCCTCCATCTCCTTCATCGCCGCGGCGAAATCGCCGCGGGTCGCGTGCAGACGCGCCAGTCGTTCGGCGGCCACCGCGTTGGCGGGCTCGCGCTCTTTCACCGCCCGGTAGAGCGCCTCGGCTTCGGCCACCTTGCCCTGCGTCAGCAGCAGGTCCGCCAGTCCCAGGCGCGCCCAGGTCGTCTGCGGCCGCGCCGCCAGGATCTTCTCGTAGGTGGCGCGGGCGGCGGTCGTGTCGCCGGAGATCGCCAGCCCCTGCGCCATCAGGCCGCTGACTTCGGCCCGCCCCGCCGCGTCGTCGGCCGGGATGAGCGCCAGCGCCCGCTGGGCCTCGGAGGTGGCTTCCGCACCGCGGCGCGCCTGGAGGTACGCGCGGATGAGCGCGATGCGCGGCGCCGCCGCCCGGGGCATCAGGTTCACCGCGGCCCGGAACGCCACGACGGCGCCGTCGGCGTCTTTTTCGGTCAGGAGCGCCTCGCCCTGGGCGAGGAGGGCGCGCACCTCCGCTTCGCCGCCGCCGCCCGGCGGGGGCGCCGGAGCTTCCACCGCCGGCGTGGTCGCCGGCGCCGGGGCGGAACGCGTGTAGCTGCCCAGCGGCCCCGCGAGGAACTTCAGGATCAGCGTGTTGGCGGCGCTCATCAAGTCGTCGTTGTAGGGGGCCGGCGCCGCCCCCGCCGCCGCGCCGACGCGCACCGAGCCCCGCGTCACCTGCGCGTGTTCGCGCGCCTGCCACGCCTGCCCGCGCCCCACCGGCGCCGCCTGCGCCTCGACGAAGACGCCGCCGCCGGGCTGGGGTCCCGTGGCGACCGTCAACAGGTACCGGGCCCCGAGCGCCTTGGCCAGCGCGGCGCGCTCCGGCGGCGCCGGATCCTCCCAGCGGATGCTCAGCTTGCTTTCCTGCGCCGCGCGCGCGAAAAGGGGGTTGTCCGAGGCGCCCTCGGGAACGTAGGCCACGGCCTCGACGACGCCGGATTGCTGGAGCAGGTCGCGCACGACCCGCACCGCCTGCACCGCCGACGTCCTCGCCTGGGCGTCCTCCGGGGTCTGCCGCCCGAGCGTCTTGTACTCGTACGTCGGCGCGAAAATGAGGATGAGCGGGCGGCGTTCGGCCGCGCCGGCTCCGCCGCCGATCAGGCACAGGAAAAGGAGCGCCACGGCGGCCCGGGCGGCGGCCCGACGGTGCGCGGGGAAGGGGCTACGCATCCCCCAGGACCTCGAGCGCGGCGCGGCAGGCGGCGGCGCCGCGCTGGGCCGCCGCCTGGTTCCGGCCCGCCGCCGCCTCGGCCTCGTACAAGGAGATGGCCTGGCGGTACGCCGCCCGCGCGGCCGCGTCGTTGCCCAGCCGCTGCTGCGCGAGGCCGATGCCCTGGTAGACGTCGCCGCGCGTGACGCCGGCGACGGTCGGGATGGCCTGCTGGTACGCGGCGGCCGCTTCGCCGTAGCGCCCCGCGGACTGGAGCGACTGCGCGCGCAGAAGGGGACTCATCGGCACGGGTGCCTGGGCGGCGGCGGCCGCCGCCGTCCCCCCCTGGCCGGGAGCGGAGACCTGGATGCGGACGTGGCTGTCGTTCGGGGTCTGGGGTTGTTGGGCCGCGCCGGGCGGGCGGACGATGATGCTTTCGGACGGCGGGCGGACCACGATGCGCTCGGCCGGGCCCTCGACCGGGGCGGGCTCGACCGACGCCGTGCCGCCGCCGATCGGCGGGAGTCCGGAAGTGTTCGCGGCGACCGTTCTCCTGTAGGGAGCGCCGGGTGACCGGAAACGGCGGGGCGCGGGAACGGCCGCCGTGGAGCCGGCCGTGGGCGGGGGCAGGGTCGGCAGGGACGCGGCGGCACGGTACGGGGCGCGTCCCGTCGTGATCGGGGGGGCGGACGGGGGCGCGGCGGCGGACGGTTCCGTCTGGAACGGGTCCTCGCGGCCCGGGGGCGGCGCAACGACGGTCACCGGAACCGGCGCGCCCTGCCTCGGCGCCGGGGCGCCCGTCGGCGCCGGCACGCCCGTCGGCGCTGGCACGGA
>CADCTO010000439.1 GCA_902805585.1 uncultured Armatimonadota bacterium
GGGTGGAACGCGATCATCCGCGCCAGTTCCGGGCTCGGCCAGCCCGGGTTGGTCGCGGGCGGCAGCCACAGGAACGTCAGGGCGATCAGCCCCGCCATCCAGAACCCGAGCAGACCCTTCGCCGTTGTCGCCATAAAGATCGTACCGCCTAGTCGTTCCAGACCCAATCGAACAGCAGCAGCGAGGCGGTGACAGCGATCACCGCGTACGCGCCGAGCACCTGTAAGTCGCCCATACCCGGCGCCCACCCGCCCGAAACGTTGCCGACCCCGAGGGCCGCCTTCACGCCGTGCACGCCCGCCAGCAGCAGCGGCACCAGGATCGGGAAGGCCAGGACCGCCAGCAGCCCACTGCGCGACGATGTCTGCGCCACCAGGGCGGCCGTGAACGTGGTCACGGCGGCCAGGCCCAGGCCCCCCAACACCAATACGCAAAACAGCAGTCCCGGGTTCGCGGCCCGGACCCCCAACATCCCCAGGAGTAGCGGCGCCGCCAGGCCGGTGAGCCCGAGCAGCAGCAGGGCGTTCGCGGCGAACTTCCCGGCCCAGACCACCGTCGACCGGGCCGCCAGGCGCAGCGCCAGAGCCGTCCCCCGCTCCTCCTCCTGCACGAAGGTCCGGCCCAGACCCGAGGTGGCCGTGAAAAAAAGCACAATCCACAGCAGAGCGGCCGCAACCTCCGGCCCCGGCGACACCCCCCCGCGAAGCGACAGCGCGATCAGCGTCAGCGACGACAGCGCGAACAGAACGACCGACGCGAGGGCCACGCGGGTACGCCACTCGGCCTTCCACTCCCTGGCGAAGACCGCCCCCGCCTCAGCCGCCCAGGACAAAGCCGCGCTCCCCCAGCGCGGTCTCCCGCGGGTCGTTGGTCGCGAGGACCGTCAGCCCGCCGGCGCCCCGCTGCGCCTCGACGATGCGCGCGACCATCGCCACCCCGCCCTCGTCCAGCGCCAGCGACGGCTCGTCGAGGAGCAGCACGCGCGGCTCGTGCAGCAGGGCCAGCGCCAGCCGCAGCCGCTGCCGCATTCCCGACGAGTAGGCCCCGAGCGGGTCCTCGCCGCGCCCCGCGAGCCCCACGTCGGCCAGCCGCCGGGCCGCCTCGGTCGCGGGAAGGCGCAGGCCGCGCACGGCGGCGAAAAACTGCAGGTTCTCGCGCCCCGTCAGTTCCGGGTAGAGCTCCAGGTCCGGCGCCGCGTAGCCGATGGCCCGCCGCCGCGCCGCCGCGTCCAGCGCGCCCCCGTCGATTGTCAAAGTAACCTCGCCGCGCGACGGGCGCAGCAGCCCGGCCACGATCTTGAGCAGCGTGCTCTTGCCGGACCCGTTCGGCCCGGTGACCGACACGACCTCGCCGCCCGCCGCCCGCAGCCCGATGGCGTTCAGCACACGGCGCCCGCCGTAGTTCTTGCCGATGTCCTTCAGCTCCAAAACCACCGGCGGCGATGCGTCCACGTCGCCCTTATTATACCACCCGGCTCGGTCCGGTTCCAGGACGAAGACCGTCGCGGCAGAAATCCGTGAAAACCTTCACAATAAGGTTTCGACGCCGCCGCAAGGTGCGGGCGGTGCGGGCGATGAAATGTACGGGTGAAACATGAACCTTGTCGTCGGTCGCGCGTCTATGGGGGTAAGGAACGCTTCCCTCAGGTGGGATGGATTTGATGCTAACGACGCGGAGCCTGACCTTGCCCCATAGCGACACGTCGCTCATCGCGCGCTGCCAGAAGGCGGACCTCGCCGCCTTCAACGAGATCGTGGCGCGGTACAAGGGCAAGATCTACAACTACCTGTATCGCATGACCGGCAGCGCCGAGGACGCCGAGGACCTGACCCAGGAGGTGTTCGTGCGCATGTACACGAACATCGGGTCGTTCCGCGCCCAGTCGTCGCTGGGGACGTGGCTGTTCCGCATCGCCGGGAACCTGTGCGTGGACGCGTTCCGCCGCGGCAAGAAGGACCGGGCCGTCGTGCAGTCGCTCGACGCGCCCGCCTCCGGGCACGGGGCCGAGGACGGCGGCGACGCGCAGCAGACGCAGGACGTGCCGGACTGGTCCCAGGAGCCGCAGCGCCTGTTCGCGCGCAAGGAACTGGGGGCGAAGATACAGGCGGCGCTGGAGAAGCTGCCGCCGAAACTGCGCAGCGCCGTGGTCCTCCATGACGTGGAAGGCATGGCCTACGAAGAGATAGCCGCTATCGAGTCCATCCCGCTCGGCACGGTCAAATCGCGGATCTTCAACGGGCGCGTGGCACTGCGGGAACAGCTGCGCCCGTATCTGGAAGCGTAAAGCATAACGACGGAGAGAGAACAAGGGGACATTCGCCAGACAGGGCGAAGGACATCATGGCAAGCATCATCGATTGCAAAAAGATACAGCCGCTGCTTTCAGAGTATGTGGACGGGACGCTGGCGGGCGACAGCGCCTGGGGGGTCAAGCTGCATCTGTCGTCCTGCGCGGTCTGCGCGCGGGCCGCGGAAGAGTTGAGCGCGACGGTTTCGCTGCTGCGGTCGCTGCCGCGCGAGGAGACCTCGGACGCGTTCTCCGAAGCCCTGGCGCGCCGGCTGGCCGACCAGGTGCTGAAGCCGGCGCGGCCGGACCTCGGGGAGCGGGTCCGGGAATGGTGGTCGCTCCCGCGAGTCCGGCCGGCGCTCGCGGCGGCGGGCGCGCTGGCGGCGCTGGCGCCGGCCGCGCTGTTCTTCTCGGCCCGGCAGCCGGCGGCGCCGGTGACGGAACCGCCGGCGGTGGCGAGCGCGGGGGACCAGCAGCAGTTTCTGGACGAAGTGCTGGAAGAGCACGCCTCCTACGCCTCGGGGGAGCCGCTCGGCGACCCGACCGCGGCCGTCCTCCTGGTATCGTCGCCGGGGGGCGAAGGTTCCACGGCGCGGGGGGACCGGCCGTAGGGGCTCGCCGTGACGACGACAATGACGAGATACGCAAGGAATCACAGGGCGGCGACTCTGGCCGCCCTTTTTGTCGTGCCGCTCACCGCGCTCGCGGTCGGCGTGCTGCCGCCCGGCGGCGCGGCCGTGCGGGCCGAGCGCGAGCGCGAGCGTCCCGAAGGCGCGGAACGGGCGCACAGGCTCCTCAAGCGGATGATGGAGGCCGAGCGCAGGCGGGCCGTCGCCGGGCGCGAAGTGACCGACATCGCGGGCGGCCCGGAGTCCGAGCAGCGGGTCAAGCGCGACCCGCGGCGCGGCATGCGGATCGAGTTCATCCGCCCGACGCAGGACATCCTGGTCGACAACCGCCGGCGTTCGTGGCGCCTCCAGAACGGCAAGAAGCGCCTGATCGAGCGCCCGTCCCGGCTCCGCGAGAAGGGGCGGGCCGTGTACGAGATAATGGCCCGGCTGCGGCGGGGCGAGCTCCAGGCGGACATGGAAGGGCAGGACCTGGTGGCCGGGCGCGTCACCGACATCGTGCGCATCGGGCCGCCGCCCGGCGTGGCCGCGCCCGCGCGCCGCTTCTGGATCGACCGGGAAACCGGCCTGCGCCTGCGGACCGAGGAGCGCGCCCCGAGCGGGCGCGTCCTGTCGTCGTCGTACTTCCTGGAGGTGGACGTCAGCCCGAGGCTGCGGGACGAGGATTTCGCGGAGCCGGACGCCCCGGGCGTGAAGCGCGTGGTCGAAGACCGGCAGGTGTTCGGCTCGGTCCACGAGGCGCAGAAGGCGGTCCACTTCTCGCTCCGCAGGCCGGGTCACCTGCCCGCGGGGTTCAAGCTGCGCGAAGTGGCGGTGATGAAGTACAAGCGCAAGAAGATGGCCGTCCAGCGCTTCGCCAACGGCCTGACGGTGCTGTCGCTGTTCCAGACGGACGCCGACCTCCCGCCGCGCCTTCGGGACCGGGCGGGCAAGCGCGGGAACGACGGGCAGTCGCCGCGCCGGGGCCCCCGCGTTATCACGTGGCGTGACGGCGCCGACACCTTCGCCCTCGTCGGCAACTTCCCGGAAGACGACCTGCAGCGGATCGCCGATTCGGTCCGGTGACCGGTTCCCGTTTCGTCCGCCCCGGAAACCCTCCCGGCTCGTCCTGCCGGTAACCACCGGTTGACACGCCCGGGTCGCCCCGTTACAATAGCGCCATGCCGCTGTTGATCCGCGAAGACGAGGTGGCGGAACTTCTCACGATGCGCGAGGCGATGACCGCCGTGGAGGCGGCCTTCGCGCACCAGGCCCGGGGCGCCGGGTCGAACCATCCCCGCGCCCGCCTCTTCGTTCCCCGCGGCGTCCTGCACCACATGGCGGCCTCCCTGCCCGGCTTCCCGCAGCCCGGGCAGGGCGTGATGGGGACCAAAACCTACACTTCGTTCGAGGGTGGAACCCGCTTCTGGGTGATGCTGTACTCGGCGGAGAACGGTGACCTCCTGGCGATGGTAGAGGCCGACCGTCTGGGGCAGATGCGCACCGGGGCGGCGACCGGCGTTGCCGCCCGACACATGGCGCGCCCCGAGGCCACGGTCGCAGCGCTCCTCGGGACCGGTTGGCAAGCCCGCTCGCAGGTCGCGGCGTTGAAAGAGGCGCTGCCCAAACTGCGGGAGATCCGCGCGGTCGGGCGTGACCAGGCGCGCCGGATCGCCTTCTGCCGGGAGATGACCGACGAACTGGAGCTGCCGGTGACGCCCGCGCATAGCGTGGAAGCGGCCACACACAACGCCCAGGTCCTCGTCTGCGCGACCACGGCGCGCGAGCCGATCCTGAAAGGCGAATGGCTGGCGCCCGGCACGTTCGTGGCCGCCGTCGGGGCGAACCGGGTGTCCGCGCGTGAGATCGATGAAGAGACGGTGGCGCGGGCGGACGTGGTGGCCGTGGACGACGTGGCGCAGGCGCGCGCGGAAGCCGCCGAGCTGATCTTCGCGCACGAGAAGCGCCGCTTCGCCTGGGAGCGCGCCCGCCCCCTGTCCGACATCGTAGCGGGCCGAGCCCCCGGCCGCGAAAACCCCGAACAGATCACCCTGTTCAAATCGCTCGGTGTCGCCCTCGAAGACGTAGCAGTCGCCGCCACCGTCTACCAAAAGGCGCGCACGCGCGGCGTCGGGTCCGAGTTCTAACGTGGTTGCACGGGACGTGATACGGCGGATGACAAAGTGCCGCTGGCGACGGACTTTGTTTTGGGTGTCTCTGAACTTGGCCGGTTTCATCGCCTGGCGCGGAGGTGTGGCTGAAATGTTGCGCATGCCTGCCGCTGTAGCCAGCTCGACGCCGCGATCCCAAGGTGTTTTTTCGCTTTTGGAGATTTCGCGTTGCGGCCAGGACGGGCTAATGGCGATACCGAAGGTCGTACACCAACCCAGCCGACCCGGCACCAGGGCCCCGGCCGAGAGTTGCGGACCCGGCGCGACGACACTCTGGGTCGAGGCACCTCCCAAACCGGGGTCAACCACGAGGAATTATGATCCAGATGAATTCGAGGTGTCCGGTGTC
>CADCTO010000440.1 GCA_902805585.1 uncultured Armatimonadota bacterium
ACGACCAACGGGGCGGGGGGCAACGGCGCCGATGGCGCCGCGCCCCGCTCGGACGGCGCCGCGCCGCGCCCGCGGCCGACCGCTCCTCCGGGCCCGCCCCGCCGCAACAAGCGGCGGATGTAAGGCGCGCTTTCCCGCCTCGCCCCTCTGCCGGCATCGGCAGAGGGGCGTTTGTTTCCGGATCGGAGACGATCTCCATGAAAACAGCAGGCACCCCGCCGGCGGCCGGAGCGGCCGGTCCGGTGGTCGCGGTCACCGTGGACCGGTCGCGCCCCGAGACGGTCAGCCGTCTGGCGCTCGGGATCACCCACACGCAGGGCGGGCTGGACCGGGGCGGCGACCCCGGCGCCATCGCGCGGGGCCGGACGCTGCTCGCGGCGGCCAGCCGTTACCAGAACGTGCACATCATGGGGTGGGGGACCGACAACCCCAGCCCCGCCCCCGGCGTCCACGACTGGAGGACCCTGGACCGGCGCATGGCGCTCGTCCGGTCGCTGCCGGGGGCGGTCCCCGTCATCACGCTGTGCGCGGCCCCGGACTGGATGAAGGGCGGCGCGCCGAACAGGACCGACTGGAGCAAGATCGAGACGGCGCCCCTGCCGGAGCACTACAAAGATTTCGCCGACCTCGCCGCCGCCGTGGCCCGGCGTTACCCGGACGTGAAGCACTTCCAGGTCTGGAACGAGTTCAAAGGCTTCTGGAAGGCCTCCGCCAACAACTGGGACTACGAGGCCTATACCCGGCTCTACAACCTGTGCTACGACGCCCTGAAACGGGTGAACTCCGCCATCCGGGTCGGCGGCCCGTACCTCGTGGTCGAGGGGACCGGTTCGGGGCGGGGCGACTGGTCCACGGAGAAGCCGATCCGGGCGCGGCAGTGGGAAGTCATCGACTACTGGCTGAAGCACAAGAAGGGCGCGGAGTTCCTCTGCCTGGACCGCGGCCTCCGCACGTTCCACGACAAGACGCGCTACACCCCGGACGAGATGATGGGCTTCACCCGCTACTTCGGGGACATCGCGCGCCAGGTCCGGGCCCGCACGCCGCTCCCGATCTGGTGGTCGGAGTTCTACGGCGGCATCGAGAACGGCGGCCCGCAGTCGGTGGCCGCGGTCCACGCCTCGATCCTGTGCCACATGCTCCGCGGCGGGTCGGCGGCGGCCCTGCTGTGGAACGGGATCGACGACGGGGAAGTGGACCACGGCCTCGTGACCGACATCCGCAAGCCGGGCGGCGGCAAGGCCACGCCGCACTACGGCGTGTTCCGGGCGTACCACGACCACTTCGGCCCCGGCACGCCGATCTTTAAGGCGGCCTCCTCGTCGCCGGACGTCGAGGCGCTCGCCTCGGCCCGGAAGACGCTGGTCATCAACAAGCGGGCGGCGGCGGTGACGGTCCGCGTGGACGGCAGAAACGTCCCGCTGGCCGCCTACGCGGTCCGGCTGCTGGACGCGCCGCCGGGGCCGTCGGGGCGTTGAAGGCGCCGGGGCATTGCGGGCGGCCCGGCCTTTGGCAGGCGGGCGGCGATATGGTATCATGAGGCCAGATGTTCGAGGACGCGATCAACTGGCGGGTGGCCGAGCCGGACCCGGCCACGGTCGATGAACTGGCGAACGCCCTTTCCCTGCCCCCGCTCCTGGCCCGCCTCCTGGTGAACCGGGGCGTCACCGACGTCGCTTCCGCCCGCCGCTTCCTCCAGCCCTCGCTCGATGACCTGCACGACCCGCACTGCCTGCCCGACGTGGACAAGGCGGTGGACCGTTTGGAGCGGGCGCTGGCGCAGAAGGAGCGCATCTTCGTCCACGGCGACTACGACGCCGACGGCGTGACGGCCGCCGCCCTCTGTCTGCGGGCGCTGTCGTCGCTGGGCGCGGACGTCGAGGGCTTCGTCCCCCGGCGCACCGACGGCTACGACCTCCAGGTGGCGGGCGTCGAGCGGGCCAAGGCCGCGGGGGCGTCGCTGATCCTGACGGCCGACTGCGGCGTCGGCGCGGTCGAGGCCGTGAAACACGCCCGGTCGCTGGGCATGGACGTGATCATCACGGACCACCACCGGCCCGGCCCCGAACTGCCGCCCGCGGTCGCGGTCGTCAACCCGTACCGCGACAACTGCGGGGCGCCGTTCAAGGACCTGTGCGGGGCCGGGGTCGCCTTCAAGGTGATGGACGCCCTGGTCGCCCACCGGATGCCCGAGCACCGCCTTTCGTTCCGCCGGAGCGTCCTGGATTTGGTCGCGCTCGGCACCGTCGCCGACGTCACCCCGCTCGTGGACGAGAACCGCATCCTGGTCTCCTACGGCCTGCGCGCGCTGGCGCGCTCCAAAAAGCCGGGCCTGCGCGCCCTGCTGCTTTCGGCCGACCTGAACGACCGCGCGCTGACCGCCGACAACATCTCCTGGAAACTCGGCCCGCGCTTGAACGCGGCGGGGCGCATGGAGGACGCCGACCTCGCCTACCGCCTGCTGACCACGAAGGACCCCCTGGAGGCGGAACAGCTCGCCGTGCAGCTGGGCGCGCTGGCCGACAAGAGCCGCGAAGAGAGCAGGCGCGTCACGACCGAAGCCCTGGTCGAGGCCTTGCTGCCCGCCCACGCCGACCGGCGCATCCTCGTGCTGGCGCGCGACTCGTGGGGCAAGGGCGTCATCGGCATCGCCGCCTCGCGCATCGTCGAGCAGTGCCGCCGTCCCGTCATCCTGCTCTCCTACGACCGCGAGACCGACCACTGGCACGGGTCCGCCCGCTCGTACGGCGAGTTCAACCTGCACCTCGCCTTTCACGCCTGCGCCGAGTTGCTGGGCCGCTTCGGCGGGCACTCGATGGCGGCCGGCGTGTCCCTGCCCGCGAAAAACCTGGACCTGTTTCGGGACCGGCTCGACGCGCTGGCGCGGGACCAGATCTCGGTCGAGCCCATCGTCCCGACCCTGGACGTCGACGCCGAGGTGGACGGCGGCGACTGGACGGTCAGGTTCCTGGAACAGCTCGCCGAACTGGCGCCGTTCGGGCGCAGCAACCCCGAGCCGGTCTTCGTCACGCGCGGCGCGCAGGCGCTGTGCCCGCGCCGGATGGGCCAGGACGGCTCCCATTTCCGCATGGACGTGCGCCTGCCCGGCCTGCGCGGCGTGCCCCTCAAAGCCATCTGCTTCAGCAAGGGCGACTGGGCCGACCGGCTCAGACCCGGCGACGAAGTGGACATCGCCTACACCCCCCAGATCAACGAGTGGAACGGCCGCGTCAGCGTTGAGCTGATGCTCAAAGACCTGCGACCCGCCTGACACCCCAAGACGCGAGGTCTCCACTACTGCTTGCGGGCTGGCGGCCGCCGGTTCATCGGGCCCTCGCCTGCCCGGTTTCCGGTGCATTTCGCGGCGGGAACACTGGAAGCAGTACGCCCCGCCGCCGCGCCCCCTGGCAATGCAGCGAAACCAGCGCGGCGCGGCGGCGAGGGGAGCGAGCGTGAAGTCAAAGTCATCGGAGCCTTCAAGGGAAGCGGCGGCGCCGCCGCCGCCGCCGCCGCCGCGGCCACCGTCCCGGCCGGTTATCGTGGTCGGCGCCTCCGCCGGCGGCGTTCAGGCGTTGCGGCAACTGGTTTCGCATCTGCCGGGCGGCCTGCCGGCGGCCGTGCTGATCGTGCTGCACGTGCCGGCGGGGCATCCCAGCCGCCTGCCCGAGATCCTGGCCGGCGCGGGCCCGTTACCGGCCGCGCACGCACAAGACGGCGAAGCGATCACGCCAGGTCGCATCTACATCGCCCCGCCCAACCGGCACCTGGAGGTGAAGCCGGGGCCGTCCGTGCGGCTCACGCACGGGCCCCACGAAAACCGCGCGCGGCCCGCCATCGACCCGCTGTTCCGTACCGCGGCGGCGGAATATGGGGCCGGGGTGATCGCCGCGATCCTGTCCGGCGCGCTCGACGACGGCAGCCGGGGGCTCGTGGCCGTGAAGCGGGCCGGCGGCGTCGCACTCGTGCAGGACCCCGGGGAGGCGCTGATGGCGGGCATGCCCAGCGCGGCCATCGCCACGGGAAAGGCCGATCACGTGCTGACGGTCCGCGAGATCGCCGAGAAAATGGTCGTGTTTTCCCGCGGGCCGCAGCCCGCGGCCGAGGAGGGAGTCGTCGTGCCAGACGTCGAAGAACAGCCCATCGAAGACATCATCCGCGCCGACCTGGAGGCGCAGTCCCGGGGCGAGCCACGGAGCGGCCTGGGCTCGGTATACGTCTGCCCCGAGTGCGGCGGCGTGTTGTGGCATGCGGACGAGGAGCAGGTCGGCTTCTTCCGGTGCCACACCGGCCACACCTACTCGAACCGGAATCTGCTGGCCCTGAAATCGCAGCAGGTCGAGGCGTTGCTCTGGGCGACGGTGCGCGCGCTGACCGAGAAGGAGACGCTTTCGCAGCAGATGGCCGCCGAACTGGGCGAGGGGAACGGCGAGGGGAACGGCGAGGAGCGCGCGCGCATCGGGGCCATGTCCGATCTGGACCGGGAGAACAAGCAGATCCTCGAGCGGATCCTGTCGAGCATTCCCAACCCCACCGACCAGAGCGCCGTCGTCCAGGATGCCGTGGACGAGGCGCGCCAAACGGACCGGTAGCGAGGCGGGAATACCGGCCCTGCCGCAGGGCCGTGGTATAATAGCTTTACAATCAACCTGTCTTCTGCCAGGACGCGAGCCTCAAACGCTCCCGCTCTTCCAGTCGATGCTTCGGAAGGAAGCGCAGGGAGGGCGCCGCGCGATAGGCGTCGCGGGCGGCATACAGGAGCCGGCGCCCGGCCACCTCGTCCGAGAACGGGATGCGTGTCGGCACGGCAGGCGGCGCGGGGAACGCCGCCGGCTTCGTCTGCGCAGCGAGGGCGGCCGGGCCGGGCGTCACCGCCAGGGCGGCGCCCAGCAGCCCGGCGGCGACGGCCGCAGTCTTGAAGCGTGGGTGTAGCATGAAGCGTCCTCTTGGCGCGGCGGGCGCGCCGCGCTCAGGGCCATAGACGCGCACGGATACCGGCAGGTTCACCGGTCCCGTTACGCCCGCAGGTCGGCGCCTAGCCCGGCGAGCGCGGCGCGGACGTCGGCGAGCGCGGCCTCGACCTCGGCGTCTTTGAGCGTGCGGTTCGGCGCCCGGAACGTGAGGCGCAGCGTCAGCGACCGCCGCCCCTCGCCCAGGTTCGCGCCCTCGTAGACGTCGGTCAGCCGCAGGAATTCGAGCAGGGGCCCCGCGGCGCGCCGGGCCGCACCCTCGACGTCGGCGTACGGCAGGGACGTGGGCACGACCGGCGCCAGGTCCCGCGTCACCGCGGGGTACTTCGGGAGCGGCGCGTAGCGGACGCGCGGCGACCCGCCGCCCCGTCGCTGGAGCGCATCGGCGTCCAGGTCGAAGACGTAGGTGCGGCGTGGCAGGTCATTCGCGGTCACGA
>CADCTO010000441.1:0-4054 GCA_902805585.1 uncultured Armatimonadota bacterium
CCGGCTGAGCGGCGCGCCCGGATCGCCGCACCTCCACGGCGCATGATCGAGGCACCGGAGCGGCGGCAGCGTCGCGCTCACCGCACCTCGGCAGGTGACGTGCGGCTGCGCCGCCCTCGGGACAGGGAAGAGGTCATCGCCCGCCCCCGAGAGAACGCTACGGGTGCGGCCGGTGGTGGTGACAGCGCACGCCGACGGTCACTTCACGGCATCAGAAGATCCGGGCGGGACGCTCCGTCCGCACTGGTGCATCCTCACGCGGCGCGCCACCCACCGCGTAGGACGCGAACAGCGACAGCAGCGGCCGGGCCGTGCGCCGGCGACTCTCCTGCGAGAAGGTTGCGTCGGCGATCCGGAAGTCGAGGCGATCGCCGCGGAGGGGGTCGTTGAGGCGCAACGTCACGCGCGCCCGGTCGCCGGCGAGCCGCTGCGTCAGCGCCAGCTCGCTGGTGAACGCCGGCAGGATCTCGCCCTGTTCGATGGCCCGTGCGCTCCGCCGGTATGCGTAGAGCTGCGCCGTGGTGTTCTCCGCCACCCGGACATCGATGGTGAGCCGCGCCGTGGCGTACACGCCACTGCTGCCGAACACGTCTGCCGTCGTCTCCATGTGGGCGACGCTTCCCGCCAGCGTCACGACGGTGCCGTCCGTCGGCCGTGCGCGCACGCTGCCGTCGGCACCCATGGCTCGCGTCCGCGTCAAGTTCTCCAGCGTGGTCGTCGCGCCGCCGCTCGCCGTCGCTGCCTTGAGCTGGCGGATCGGGTCCCGTGTCCAGCGGAGAAACGGCGTCAGCTGTAGTGTCGAGCGCCGGCGGTGCCGCTCCATGCCGAACTCCACTTGGTCCGAGACCTCCGGCAACAGTGACGGGTTGCCGATGATCTCGTTCATGTCGTCCCGGCCCATGGAGAACGGGTTCAGCATCTCCGAGCCCGGCCGGTTGATGCGGCGTCCGTACGCGAGTCGATACACGAGAGCACGATGCGCGTCGGTCCATTCACCGCCAAAGCTGGGGAAGATGCGCACGGCCGTCCGTGCGCCGGCAGTTTCGAGGTGGATGCGGGTCCGGTCCGCCTCCACACGCAGCCCCGCCTCCGCGCGCACGCCGCGAATCGAGCGGTGCGCGGTGAGGTAGCCGGCATGCACATCCAACTCGTGACGGTAGGCCTGCGAGAGGGTCGCGTCGAAGTGGGTCGCATCGTGCGCGGCGGTGATGGTGCGGAATCGCGACTCGTGTCCGGCGTCCAAACCGAGGCCCGAGAAGCGCAGACCGAGGTCGTTCCGCAGGACGCGCTCGCGCTGCCGCGAGGCCATGCCGGTAGTCATGTAGCGGTAACCTGCGCCCTCGTCGTCGTAGGCGCCGCGGAAATCCTCGTCCACGAAGCTGGCGCGCGCTTCGGAAGTGAATCGCGCAGCTCCTAGATCGACGCTTGCGACGGCGCTCAGCTCACCCGACGGGATCACGTGCTCCAGCAGGCTGCCGGTCGTGCTCGCCCCCGTGTTGCCCGCCGCATTCGTGTATAGGGACGCCGAGCTGCTGCGATACGCGCCTTCCATCCACGAGTACGCGCCGCGCAGCGCCACGGACGTGTTCGGCCTCAGCGTAAGGGCTGCGCCCGCCAGAACGGAATGCAGGCGGTGCTTCTCACGTGCGCGGCTGTCCTCATCCGTTTGGAGGGGGAGGTCCCCGGGCACAAGGCTCCGGCGCGCCGTCTTCGAGTCCGTGCGGGGGCGCATGCCGGACAGGGAGTACATCACATCCCAGTTCAGAACGTCATCGACAGCGCCGGTGGCGGCGGCCGAGCCCATGTAGTGGTCGTCCGTCGCCATGGAGCCCGCCAGTGAGCGCATGCCGGTGCGCCGCACCGTGTCGGTGCGGAAGACGAGGTTCACCACACCGGCGGCGCCGTCCGCGCCTCGCCGCGCGGACGCGGTGGTGCCGGTCTCGACGCGCTCCAGCGCCGCCGCCGGCATCTGGCGGAGGAACGCGGCGAGGGCGTCACCGGTGAGGGCGGTGCGGCGCCCGTCCATCAGCACGAGCACGCCGGCGCTGCCGCGCATGCCGAGGCGCCCGTCGGTATCGAGCTCGATGCAGGGCACCGTGCGGAGGAGGTCTGCGATGCTGCCGCCGGCCGCGGCCGACGCGCCGCCGGACCACGCGCAGCGCCTGGTCGTCCGCGACGCCCTGCGCCGCCTGCCGCCGGCGCAGCGGCTGACGTTCTCGCTTTTCCACATCGGCGGCTACGCGCACGCCGAGATCGCCGCCCTGCTCGACGTCCCCGTCAACACCGTGCGCAGCCGCCTGCAGACCGCCCGGCGGCTCCTGCGCGCCGACCTGCAGGCGCTGTATTCCGAAAGGAAAACCACTATGTCGTCCCCCGCCCGAACGGAACCGGCCGCAGCCCGGGTCGCGCGAGACCCGCTCCCGCCGTCCTACGAAACCCTGATCCGCTCGGCCTTCCCGGAAGCCCGCATCGTCTCCGCCGAGCGCCGCCCGGAAACCTGGATGCCGTTCTATTGGCGCAGCCGCCTGGCCCTGCCGGACGGGACCGAGCGCAGCGTGGATGTCCGGGCCTTCGCCTCGATCCTGGGCAGCACGTCGGTCGGCAGGGCCGAGGCCGCTCTGCTCGGCGTGCTGAAGCGCCAGGGCCTGCCCGTTCCGGAACTGCTAGCCGGCCCCCTCCCGGACCCGGAGAACCCGCAGGGCGGCAACCCGGTCGCGCTGACGGCCGCCCCCGCGGGCGAAAACCTGCTGCTCTGGGCGCTCGAAAGCAACCTGCCGCACCGCGTGCGTGCGGCGACCGCGCTCGCCATCGAGGCGATCGACCGCCTGCACGGGCTGACGGACGCGCTCCTCGCGGACCCGGTCGGGGCCAGCCTGCCGCGCCGCCCGCTCCTCCTCGACCTGTCGGAGATCGCCGAGCGCGGCGGCCCGTGGATGGACGACCCCCTGTTTGCCGGGGCGGTGCGGCGCCTGACGCCACTCGTGCAGGAGATCAGCGAAGCGACGCCGCTGGTCTACACCAACGACCTGTACTTGCCGAACTTCCTGCGCGCGGCCGCCGACACCGACGGGTTCGACGTGAAGGCGCCGTTCGGCTGGCCCGGTGATCCGCGCGCCTCCGACCTGCAGATCACCGAATTCGTGATCCCGTTCGGCTGGTTGGGCGACCCGCTCCTGGGGCTCGCCAAGTTCTGGACCTACGACTGCTACCCGTTCGTCCACACCGGCTTCGTGGAGCGGTACCTGTACGAGAGGGGCATCACCCGGCGCGACTTCGCCCCGCGCCTCGCGGTGCGCGCCCTGTGGACGCTCCAGCGCGAGCTGCCCGTGTCACGCCCCGCGGAGGGCCCGGAATACTGGGACAGTCTGGTCGGCCTGCTGAAGCACGCACTGCAAAGCCTGGACTGAGGGAGCGTTCGCCGGAGAGACACAGATGAACCGCCAAGACGCAAAGGGCGCGAAGGTCGGAGAAGAATCCTATCCCCTCCTCTACCCTCCGTGTTCTTCGTGTCTTGGCGGTCAAACCTATCCCGCGAGTACGTTCAGGGGCTGGAAGGAGCGCGTCGCGATGGAGATGCGGGCGGCGAGCCGCTTGGAGATCTCGCGGATGATCTCGGCCTGCGGGGAGTCCGGGTAGCCGATCAAGACCGGGTCGCCCAGGTCGCCGCCTTCGCGGGTCGGGATGTCGAGCGGGATCTCGCCCAGGAACGGGACGCGCAGCTCTTCGGCCGCCGTCTGCCCGCCGCCGTGCCCGAAGATGTGGTACGAGCGGCCGGTGTCCGGGGCGATGAAGTAGCTCATGTTCTCGATCATCCCGAGGATCGGGACGTTGAGCTTCTGGAACATGCGCACCGACTTGACCGCGATACTGGCGGCGACGTCCTGCGGCGTGGTCACGATCACCGCGCCGGTGAGCGGGATGCTCTGGGCCAGCGTCATCGACACGTCCCCGGTCCCGGGCGGCAGGTCCACGAGCAGGTAGTCCAGCTCCCCCCACTCCACGTTGCCCAGGAATTCGTTGATGACCTTGGCGAGCATCGGGCCGCGCCAGACCC
>CADCTO010000441.1:4064-19354 GCA_902805585.1 uncultured Armatimonadota bacterium
GGCCGACGCTCATGCCGGCCACGTCGTGGCGGTACGGCGGCACGATGCGCTGGGCGACGGAGCCGTCAGGCAGGCGGACGTTGGTCTGGGTCAGCTCCCCGGAGTGCTCCTCCAGTCCCATCAGGATGGGCACCGTCGGGCCATACACGTCGGCGTCCATCAGGCCCACCCGCGCGCCGGTCTCGGCGAGGGCGACCGCGAGGTTCGCGGCGACCGTGGATTTGCCGACCCCTCCCTTGCCGGAGCCCACGGCGATCACGTGCTTGACGCCCGGGAGGAGCGGGCCGCTGGCCCCCTTGCGCGCCGTGACGTTGGCGGTCATGTCGATGTTGATGTTGGTGACGCCGGGGATCTGGCGCACCGCTTCCCGGCAGTCGGCCTCGATCTTGGCCTTGAGCGGGCAGGCCGGCGTGGTCAGCTCGACGGTGAAGGCGACGCTGCCCTCGCAGATCTTGACGTTCTTGATCATGCCGAGGGACACGAGGTCGCGGTGCAGGTCGGGGTCCTGGACCGTGCCCAGGGCTCCGAGCACTTGTGCTTCGGACACGGGCGCGTCCGGCGGGGCGGGTTCGGTTTGCATGGTGTTTCCTGGGCTTGCGGGTGCGGCGGCGTGGAGGCGGCGGGGCCCAGCAAAATGGTACCGCCGTTCCGGCGCGTTGTCAACGCAAGGCGGGGCGCCGGGAGCGATAAGCGGCGGGAGCCGGATCATCAGCTTCTTCCGTTTCTGCCGGCGGGCGGATGGGTACAATACGTAGGCGCGCGGACGGGCGGCCGACCCGGAGCGGCTTGATCGATTACTTCATGTACACCAGTGACAACGGGACCCATCCGGGCGAGGCGTGGCGGCGCTCTCTGAGCGTCCCCTCGCAGCCTCGCAGCGCTTCGCTGGCGCGCGCCTTCGTGCGCGAACAGGCTCAAGGCGCCGGTTTCGCCCCCGACGACGTGGCGGAGATCGAAGTGGCCGTCGGGGAAGCGGTGACGAACGCCATTTTGTACGGGACGGCGGGCACGACATCGTGCCCGCCGGCGATCGCCCTGATCGTCGGCCTGACCGGATCAACGATGTGGATCGAGGTGCGCGATTCGGGGCCGGGGTTCGATCACGCGGCCCGGTCCGCAGCCGTCCGCGTCGATGACCCGGATGCCCTGGGCGGACGCGGCCTCCACATCATGGAAGCGCTCATGGACCGCGTCCACCTGCATCACGACGGGACCGGGATGCGGATCCGGTTGGAGCGCGGCATCCCGTCCGCTACGTGACCCGCAGCGGGCCGCGGCACCCGTTCCTGAAGGTGGCACGCTTGTTGCAGATCACGATCCCTGTTTATACCCGTCGCCATTGACATCCCGCCGGCTGCCTGATACACTGTAAATGCTTTGCCCCGCAAAGTGCAGATGCGTTCTCGAAAGGAGCTACCCATGCCCCAAAACTGTTTCCGCCGGATGGCCTCGCTCGCGGGCCTGATACTGTTGACAACACTGCCCGTGCTCGGGGAGCCCGCCGGCACGCCCGCCGCGCCCCCCCCGGCGCCGGCCGCGCCGGCCACATCCCCGCAGGGCGTGGAGATCCTGAGAGGCCCGATCCGCGTCGGGGACGTGGTGAAGATCACCGTGGTCGGCGATGCCACGGTATCCGGGGACTACACGGTCGATTCGGACGGGCGGGTGAGCCTGCCGATCGCCGGGCCGCTCAAGGTCCAGGGGCTCCAGCCGGTCGCGGCCGGCGATAGGGTCGCGCGGTTCCTGATCGACCGCAAGGTGCTGCGCCGGCCGCAGGTGACGCTCAACATTGTCGCCCGCCCCCAGAGCGTCGTCTACCTGTCGGGCGCACTCAAATCGCAGGGACGCACCGCCATCAAGGACGAGACCCGGTTGAGTGAGGTGCTCGAACCGGCCGGCACGCTGGGCACGTCGGACCTCGCCAAGGTCGTGATCACGCGCGGCAACAAAGAGATGGCCGTCAACTACCGGGACTTCATCGAAGGCAAGCGGCAGGACGCCAGCGTGAACCCCCTGCTCCGCGACGGCGACCGCATCTTCGTGTACTCGGTGCCAACGGCGCCCCCGGTGGCAGGCACCTACAAGGTGTACGGCGAGGTGAAGACGCCGCAGAGCTTCACGCTCACCGAAGGCGCGACGGTCGGCCAGGCCCTGCAGCAGGCCGGCGACATGACGACGCTCGCCAACCAGGAAGGCATCTACATCCAGCGTAAGGACCAGCGCATCCCCGTCCCGCTCAAAGCCATCCAGGCGCGCGAGCCGGGCGCCGACATCGCGCTACAGAACGGCGACGAGGTGTACGTGCCCCGGATGGAGAAGCCCAAGTTCGTGAGCGTGCTCGGCGCGGTGCGCCAGCCGGGTCAGATTCCGGCCAACACCCGCCTCACGCTGCTCGAAGCCGTTTCCATGGCGGGCGGCCCCATCGACGGCGCGCAGCGCAACAAGGTGAAGGTCACGCGCGTCGACGCCTCCGGCAAGGCCGTGGACATGGAGTATAACATCGAGAAGAGCGCACAGGTCGCTTCGGTGGAGCTCCAGCCGAACGATGTGGTCGACGTCCCCTTCCCCAGGAAGCGCCAGCCCCTGACGCTTCCCGGCATCCTTGGAGCCGTCAGCTCGCTGTTCTTCTTCCTCCGCTAAGCGGAGGCGACGCAAAAAGGCCGGGGGCGCGCACGACGTGCGCGCCCCCGGCCTTTTTGTTTTCGTGGATGCGTGCGCTACACCGCTTCGGGCGCCAGCGCGATGGCCGACCACGGGCGGGTCTCGGCAGCCTCGCCGGACGCCTCGGCGGGCGAGGCCAGTTCCCTGCCCAGGCGGGCGAGCTCGCGCAGCCGGGCCAGGTGCTGTTCGGTGTCCGCCTCTTCCAGATCGCGGCGGTCCAGCGCCAGGATGATCCGCTCGGCCAGCCGGATCGCGCCGATGGCGAGGAGTTCGTTCTCGTAGTCCACGTAGACGTAGAAGCGGCCGCGCGGGTCGACACGCCAGTTCCATTGCGTCTCTCCCCGCAAGACCTCGGTCGGCTGCGCCTGCGCCTGGAGTTCGATGATGAGGTGCTCGAAGAGATGGGGGATTTCGGTCGCGCGGCACTCGCGGCGGAAGGTGTAGCCGTTCCCGTTGTCACACTTATGGTGCGCCAGATGCGGGAAGAGCCGGAAAAGCATCTTCGGAAGGTGCGGCACCTGCGAAGTGAGGAAGCGGTCCGGGTCGGGCATCTCGACCGTCATGCGGATGCGACGCGACGCGGGGTCGACGCAGATCTCCGTTACCTTCACTGAGAGCCCTTTCGCGGCGGAAACGTCTTCCGCTACCGCCCGGTCTCCACTGAGGAACGGACCGGGCACCCGCGGAAGGTCGGGTACGAAAAGAAACGCTTTAAGGCGATGTGCGCAATATAGCACAGATCCGGCGTATTTGACAACAAGCAGGCGGGAAAATGCCGTTTACCGCCGTAAAAGTCATCCCACCGGGGATGGCGTTATGTAGTACGGAGTGAGCAGCAGCGCGTCGTCCGATTCGCCGCGCGCGAGCCGCTCCCACGCCAGCGCGGCGACCGAGGCGGCCGACACCGGTCTCGCACACGCCGACATCGACGCGGGCCAGAGCGAGGCGTACAGGGCGGCCGCCTCGCCGCACAGCAGCGCCGGCCGCGTCGTCCCCAGAACGCGGGCGGCGCTGGCCGCGACCTCGGCCACGGCCAGCGCCCGCGGCGCCTCCACCGGCGTGACCGCGCCCGCCGGGTAGAAGGCGGCGACCACCACGTTGGTGCGCGACGGCGCCAGGGCGACCACGTCCGTGTTCCCCAGGCAGCGATAGGGCTCTGCCAGCGCGTCGAGCGACGAGACGCCCACGATCGGCTTTTCCAGCGCCTGCGCCAGGGTCTTGGCCGTCGTCACCCCGACGCGCACGCCGGTGAACGAGCCGGGCCCGAGCCCGACCGCGAACGTCCCCACGTCGCGCAGAGCGGCGCCGGCGCCGGCGAGCACGAACCGCAGGATGCCGGGGAGCCGCTGCGACAGGTGGCGCGCGTGGCGGAACTGGAACTCGCTCAGCGGGCGCGGGCCGTCCGATAGCGCGACCGAACAGCTATCGCCGGAGGTGTCCAGCGCGAGGATCAGCATGCGGGGGCGGCGCCCTGCTGTGCGAGCGCCGTCTCCCAGCGCGGGCCACGCCCGACGAGTTCGATACGCCGCCCCTCCTGGCCGTCGATCTCTTCCAGCGAAATATCGAGTCGTTCGTCGGGCAGCAGCGGCGCCACCCGCTCCGCCCATTCGATCACGACCGCGCCTCCCGCCGCGACATAGTCATCAAAACCAATGTCGGCAAGATCGTCCGGTTTCTGTAGGCGGTACACGTCCAGGTGGAACAGCGGGATGCGCCCGCCCTCGTGCTCGTGGATCAGGGTGAACGTCGGCGAGGACACGGGGCCGGTCACGCCGAGCCCCCGCGCGAGCCCCTGCACGAACGCGGTCTTGCCGGCGCCCAGATCACCGTGCACGCCCAGCACGTCGCCCGGCCGCAGCAGGTCCGCCACGCGGCGCGCGAGCGCGTGCGTCTCTTCGACGGAACGGGCGTGGCGGACGACGGTCACCATGGGCGCCGGCTCGCTCAGTGCGCGCCGTTCGTCCCGGCGAAGTGGTCCCAGCCGCGGCGTACGGGCTCGCACGTCCCGTCCTCGCGCACGAGCGCGACCTCCGCGTCCGCGGTGATCTCGCCGATGACCGAGACGGGAGTGCCCGTCTTCTCCTCGATCTCCGCGCGGACGGCATCGGCCCGATCCGGCGCCACCGTCATCAGCAGCGCGTAGTCCTCGCCTCCGTACAGCGCCCAGCGGTCCGCGTCCGCGTTCAGGTGGGCCGCCGCCGCCCGCGCCGCCTCGCCGACCGGCACGCACTCGCCCCGGACCCGCGCGCCCACGCGCGAGGAGCGGCACAGCTTGCGCAGGTCGCCCAGCAGCCCGTCGGAGACGTCCATCATGGCCGTGACTCCGCCCGCGCGGGCCGCCGCGCGGCCTTCAAAGACGCGCGGCGTCGGCCGCAGCTGCGCCTCGACCGCCAGCGGCGAGATCATCTCGGCGGACGCGCGGCCCTCGGCTTCCAGCAGGGCCAGTCCCGCCGCCGCGTTCCCGAGCGCGCCGGTGACGAGGATGCGGTCGCCGGGCGCGGCGTCACGCCGGAGGATCGTGTGCCGCTGCTTCACCTCGCCCATCTGGGTCACGTTGATGACCGTGCCCGTCGGGGAAACGTTGGTGTCCCCCCCGGCGACCACGGAGCCGTACTGCGCACAGGCGTCCCGCATGCCGCGGTAGAGTTCCTCCACGAAGCAGACGGAACTGTCCGCCCGCAGGGCCACCGCCACGAAAGTGAACGTCGGCTGGGCGCCCATGGCGGCGATGTCGGACAGGTTGACCGCGACCGCCTTCCAGCCCAGCCGGTACGCGTCGGTCCACGCCAGCCGGAAGTGGACGTCCTCGAACAGCATGTCGGTGGTCACAACGCACCGTTTGCCGCCCGATACGCGCAGCACCGCGGCGTCGTCGCCGATACCCACGAGCAGATCGTCGTCGCGGGTCTTGATCCCCGCCGCAATGCGCTCGATGAGCGCGAATTCACCGCCGAGGGCGCCGATATCCGTCCCGACCCGTTTCGCCAAACCTGCTTGCTTCATACAGTCCAACAGTCCCTTTGTCGCTCATGCCGGCGTATTCTCCTCCGAGGGTCCGTACCCGGCTGCGTTGTCTCGTCTGGCGTGCAGGCACAGACAACAAAAGCCGCCTGTCAGGCGGCTCGGGTGAGACTCAGGAAGGTGCGGGCGGTACGGAAAGAGACCACCCCGCGACGGGGCGTCTCCTCCACCTTTCCCGGTGTTAATGTCCCCCGCACCTCTGGCGCCATTGCCATTGTTCCCCGCAGTGTTACTAGATCCAGTATACAGTTCGATCCGGGCCTTGTCAACTTGTATGACAGGCGCCCGGCGTTCCCGCGCGCCTGAACCCCCGCGGCAGGAACTCGCCGGCCCACGCGCGAATGGTACCGCAGGAGTCGGGACGGTGTCGGAGCCGAGGAAAGCGAGCCGCAACCATGTTACGCACACCGCTGTATGAGGCGCATAGGAAGGCGGACGCCCGCCTGGTCCCGTTCGCGGGATGGGAGATGCCCGTTCAGTACCGTGGGGTCCTCGACGAGTGCCGGGCCGTGCGCGGCGGGGCGGGCCTGTTCGACGTGTCGCACATGGGCCGGGTCCGCGTGCGCGGCGAGGGCGCCCTGCCGTTCCTCCAGTACCTGACGGTGAACGACGTCTCGAAGCTGTCGCCGGGCGGCGGGGAGGCCCAGTACTCGTTGTTGTGCCGGGACGCGGGCGGTATAATAGACGACATCATCGTGTACCGCCTCCGGGAGCACGAGTTCATCGTCGTCGTCAACGCCTCGAACCGGGACAAGGACCTCCACTGGATGCAGCACCACGCCGTCAGGCGCGAGCACCTCGTTCTCGAAGACGAGACTCCGCAGACGGCGCTGATCGCCGTACAGGGGCCGCAGGCGGTCGATCTGGTGGACGCGCTGTCGGACCGCGAGGTGGCAGCCCTGCCCCGCTTCGGTCTGGACGAAAGCGTGGTGGCGGGCGTGCAGACCGTGGTCGCACGCACGGGATACACGGGCGAGGACGGCGTGGAGTTGTTCTGCCGCGCGCACGAGGCGCGCGCGCTCTGGCAGGCCCTGGTGGACAAGGGGGGCGTCCCGTGCGGCCTCGGCGCGCGAGACACGCTCCGCCTGGAGGCGGCCCTGCCGCTGTACGGCCACGAGATGGACGAGCACACCCCCCCGTACGAGGCCCGGCTGGGCTGGGTCGTCAAGACCAAAAAGCCTGGCGACTTCTTGGGCAAGAACGCCCTGACACAGTTGAAAAACGCGCCGCGCCACCGCGTGCTGGTCGGCCTGGAGATGGAGGGCCGTGGCATCCCGCGCGAGGGCTACCCCGTCCATGCCGAGAGCCCGGACGGGGCAACCGTCGGCCGCGTGACCAGCGGCACGTTCTCGCCGCAGCGGAGCAAGGGCATCGCGCTCGCGCGCGTGGAGGCGGCCCATGCGGCGGACGGCACACGCCTGGACGTCCTGATCCGCGACGCCCGCCACGCCGCGTGCGTCGTCCCGCTCCCGTTCTATAAGAACGTCTAAGGGAGCGCCCGACATTTTTCGGATAACATAGAAACGAGGGTAACAAGCAGCCTATGTCTGACATCCGGCCCGGTTTCCGGTACACCAAATCGCACGAATGGGTCAAGGTCGAGGGCGACACCGCCACGATCGGCATCACCGACCACGCGCAGGAAGAGCTGGGCGATATCGTCTACATCGAGCTTCCGGAGGTCGGACGCGTGCTGTCGGCCGACGACGTTTTCGGAACCGTGGAGTCGGTCAAGGCCGTGTCCGAGTTGTACGCGCCGGTCTCGGGCGAAGTGGTCGCCGTGAACGAGGCGCTGTCCGGGTCGGAGGCGGCCATCAACGAGTCGCCGTACGAGACCGGCTGGATGATCACGGTGAAGCTCAAAGACCCGGCCGAGGCGGGAAAGCTCCTGGATCCCGACGCCTACCGGTCGCAGATCGGCGAGTAGGACAGGCGGCGACGGTTTAAGAAGGAAATCGCTTTGTCGTATATCCCGAACACGGAAGCGGACCGGGTCCGCATGCTCGAAGCCATCGGCGCTGCCAGCGTCGCCGACCTGTTCTCCAACATCTCAGAAGACATCCGAGCCCGCGCAGATTTCGACGGCGTGCCGCCCGCGCTCGACGACATCGCCCTGCGAAAACACCTCCAGGCGCTGGCCGGCAGGAACGCCGACATGGACCGCTTCCCCTGCTTCCTGGGCGCGGGCATCTATGACCACTACATCCCGCCCGCGGTCGGCCACGTCATCGGGCGCTCCGAGTTCTACACGGCCTACACGCCCTACCAGCCCGAGGTGTCGCAGGGCATCCTGCAGAGCATCTACGAGTTCCAGACCCTGGTCTGCCAGCTCACCGGCATGGAGATCGCCAACGCCTCGCTCTACGACGGCGCCACCGCCCTCGCCGAAGGCGCGCTCATGGCCTGCGACCTCCAGAAGCGGGCCCGCATCGTCATGGCGTCGTCGGTGCATCCGGCGTTCCGGCAGACCGTGCGGACCTACCTGCCGCTGCGGGGCGAGGATGTGACCGAGTTCGCGCACGACCTCGAAACGGGGCGGCTCGACCCGGACGCACTCCAGGCCGCCCTCACCGACGACACCGCGTGCGTCCTCGTCCAGCAGCCGAACTTCTTCGGCGTCGTCGAGGACCTGCCGGCCCTGGCCGACGCCGCGCATGCGCGCGGGGCGCTTCTTGTCGTCAACATCGACCCGGTCGCGCTCGGCCTGCTCCAGACGCCGGGCGACGCGGGGGCGGATATCGTCGTCGGCGAAGGGCAAGGGCTGGGCTGCGCGCCGGGCTTCGGCGGGCCGGGCCTGGGACTCTTCGCGTGCCGCAAGGAGTACGTGCGCCGTCTCCCCGGCCGCATCGTCGGCGGGACGGTGGACCGGGACGGCACGCGTGCCTACACCATGACGCTGCGCACGCGCGAGCAGGACATCCGCCGCGACCAGGCCACCTCGAACATCTGCACCAACCAGGCGCTCACGGCGCTCGCCGCCACCGTCCACCTGTCCTCGCTGGGCAAGTGGGGGATGGCGCAGGTCGCGAACCTGTGTCTCCAGAAGGCCCACTACGCCCACGACCGGATCACGGCTCTGCCCGGATACGAACCCGTTTTTTCGGGTCCGTTCTTCAAGGAGTTCGCCGTCCGCTGCCCCGACGACCCCGTCGCCATCAACAAGCACCTCCTCGACGCCGGCATCCTGGGCGGTCTCCCGCTCGTGTCGCACTACCCCGGCATGGAAAACGCCATGCTGCTCTGCGTGACGGAGATGCGCTCGAAAGACGAGATCGATGCGCTCGTGGCCGCACTTGGATGAAAACCGCGTTCGAGTTCCGCCTGCCCCTCCCGCTCGAACCGGGCGTCCGGATGCGGCTGCGGGGCCCGCCCCTCACCGATGACGATCTGTTCGACCTCTGTCAGCGGCACGACATCTGGCGCTTTGAGCGGGAGGCGGACGGGCAGTTGACGGTGGAGTCACCGAAAGGCGGAATGGACGGCCTCCGGATCGTCGCGCTGAACTATCCGATAGCGCGATGGAGCCACGAAGCCGGTGACCGGTTCGGTGTGGCGCTCGGCAGCAACTGCGGCTTTTTTCTGCCCAACGGGGCGATGCGGACGCCTATCAGCGCCTGGGTTTCACGGCAGCAGTGGGACGGCATCCCGAACGCGGAACGGGAAGGTTTTCTGTACCTCTGTCCCTACTTCGTGGCGGAGATGAAGACCCTCGGCCTCCAGCGGAGCGAGCTGGAAGCGATAATGGCGGAATACCGCGACAACGGCTGCCAGATCGGGCTGTTGATAGACCCGGCCGCCCGCGCGGTTCACGTCTACCGCCCGGGTAAGCCAGCGCAGCACCTGTTCGATCCCGACGAAGTCCCTGGGGACCCGGAACTTCCCGGCTTCGTCCTCAAGACGCAACGCATCTTCTAGAGAACCGAGAGCATGAGCAACGACCTGAAGACTATCGAGCCGACCCTTTTCGAGCTTTCGCGGCCCGGCCGCCTCGGGGCATCGCTGCCGGGGTGCGACGTGCCCGAACGCGAGCCCGCCGATTTGCTGCCCGGGGTCCCGTTACGCGGCGGCGTTCCGCTGCCCGAACTTGCGGAGCCGGACGTGATCCGGCACTTCCTGCACCTGTCCTCGCTGAACTACTGCGTGGACCAGGGGTTCTACCCGCTGGGCTCCTGCACGATGAAGTACAACCCCAAGATCAACGACGAGGCCGTGCGGCTGCCGGGCTTCGCCCGCATCCACCCCTATCAGCCCGAGGAGACGTGCCAGGGCGCCCTCGAAGTGCTTTGGCAGATGCAGAGCGCGCTGGGCGCGGTTCTGGGCATGGACGCCGTTTCGTTGCACCCGTCGGCGGGGGCGCACGGCGAGATGCTGGGCCTGATGCTGATCCGCGCCTACCACGATCACCACGGGCAGGGCAAGCGGCGGAGCGTGCTGGTCCCTAAGGCGGCCCACGGCACCAACCCCGCCTCGGCCGCCCGCTGCGGCTACAAGACGGTCTCCATCGACACCGACGCGCGCGGCCTCGTCGACATGGGGCACCTGCGGACGCTGCTCGAACAGCACGAGGGCGACGTGGCCGGGCTGATGCTCACCAATCCGAACACGCTCGGCCTGTTCGAGGAGGACATCGTCGAGATCTGCGACGTGGTGCACCGGGCGGGTGGCCTCATGTACTGCGACGGCGCGAACATGAACGCCCTCGTGGGGACGGCCCGGCCGGGCGACATGGGCTTCGACGTGATGCACGTCAACCTGCACAAGACCTTCTGCATCCCGCACGGCGGCGGCGGCCCCGGCGCGGGACCCGTCGGCGTCAAGAAGATCCTGGAGCCGTTCCTGCCCGTGCCGCAGGCCCTGCGCCGCGAGGACGGCACGTTCACACTCGACTACGAACGGCCGCTGTCGATCGGCAAGATCGGCTCGTTCTACGGGGCGTTCCTGGCCATCGTGCGCGCCTACGCCTACATCCGCCACTACGGGCGCGAGCACTTGGCCGAGATCAGTGAGAACGCGGTCCTTAACGCCAACTACCTGCGCGCGCGGCTCGGGAAGACCTTCGAGGTTGCCTACGACCGGACGTGCATGCACGAGTGCGTGTTCACGCTGAAAGCCTTCAAATCCCATGGGGTCAAGGCGCTCGATGTCGCCAAGCGCGTCATCGACTACGGCTACCACCCGCCGACGATGTACTTCCCCCTGATCGTCCCCGAGTGCCTGATGATCGAGCCGACCGAAACCGAGAGTCTGGAAACGATCGACGGCTTCATCACCGCCATGGAGAGCATCGCCCGCGAGGCCGAGGAGAACCCGCAGATCATCCTGGACGCGCCGCACACGGCGCCGGTCCGGCGCCTGGACGAGGCGCTGGCGGCCCGCAGTCTCGACCTTTCCTGGAGCAGCGACCGCGAGTCGTCCGCGTCGGCCCAGGGTCGGACCACGACGCCGGGCACGGGCCGGGAAGCGGCCGCGACGCCGGTGTGTGAGGCGTAACCGCCGGCGTGGGGCGTCCCGAACTATCCCGCCGGGTCGGAAGTGCCCCGGCCGGGCTCCCGCCGCAGCCGCGGGTGGCGGGACAGCCAGCCCAGCGGGATGTAGAGCACGCCGAGGACCGGGCGCAGAAACGCCGGCCCGTGGCGGTAGAGCCGGTCGGACGCGGCGTGTGACTCGCGCACTTTCCACAGGAACAGGCCCAGCCCCGCGGCGGCGACACAGGCCATGAGACCGAACGTCACCGGGATGCCGAACCGCTGCGCGAGCCACCCGCCCGCGGCCGGCCCGCACGCCGCCGCGAGGCCGGCGGTACCGGCGAGTCTCGCCTGCGTCGCGCCCCGGCTTTCCTCCGCGCAGAGGTCGTTCACGAACGCCACGGCGACCGCGGCCATGATGCCGAAGTTGATCCCGTGGATGGTCTGGACGCCGAGCACCCACAGCGGCCCCGTCGCCGGGATGTAGAGCAGGAGCCGGATGGGCATGAAGGCGAACGCGACCGCGAGCAGGGGCCGCCGCCCGAACCGGTCGCTCAGCCGCCCCACCTGAAGCATCACCACCGCCTCGCAGAAGACCCCCGCGGCGAAGACGCCGGTGATCCAGAGCGGCGTCGCCCCGAGGGACTTCAGATACAGGCTCAGAAACGCGGAGGAACCGGTGAAGGCGAAGATGTACAGAAAGTAGGCCCGCAGGAATCGTTGCAGGTTCCGGTCGCAGGCGCCTGCGTCGCGGGCGTGTTCGGCGTCGATCGTCCCCCCCTCCTCCGCGGCAGCCGCCGACACCCCCGCCTTTTTTGGGTCCGGCACGAACAGAACCACGATGGCGACCAAGACGAAGAGCAGGGGGCCATAAAGGAAGAGCGGGTCGATGGTGGCGCGGCTGACGGTGCCCCGGGCGCCGATCCCGCGGCTGAGCAGCCATCCGGCAAGAAGCGACACCACGACGTACCCGATGGACCCCCAGACACGGTACGCTGCGAACGTTCCGCCGCCGCCCCGCGCCGAAGACGGGCCTTCCCTGCTCACCATCCGGCCGACGAGGACCGCTGCGGCGGTGTTGAGGTACATGATCCCGTTGATGCCCAGCGCCGTCAGAAGGATGAACCCGACGAGACTATCCGCCTCGCGGTAGAGCAGGTAGGCAATGCCGGCCATCAGAGCCGCGCCGAACATCAACGGCCGGCGCGCGTCCAGTCGGTCCGACAAACGGCCGAGCAGGGGCTGAATGAGCAGCGCCATGCCCGTCCCGATACCGGTCACCAGCCCGATCTGGCTGCGCTTCAGGCCGCTGAGTTCCAGGTACAGGGAGACGAACGGCTCCAGGAAGCCGAACGCGGCGACGCACAAAAACATGCAGGCCGCCAGCGTCCATCGGCGCCACGGGGCAACGTGCCCGCCGGAGGGAGAATCGGTTGTAGACTGCATCCGCTGGTCGTACCTGTCGCGGCGAACGCCGTCTGGCTATCGCCGGGGGGCGGGGGTTGTTCCGTGGTGGCGCCCTTCTTCGACAAGTGTTCCCCCGAAAAAATCCGCCGGTAACCGACCCAACGCCACTATTTCACGCCGCCGGAAAGATCCGAACCGTCCGGGGCTCTCGATGGCCCCGTCGGCATGCGGCCGACTCAGGGCCCGCTCGATCCACCCGTACGCCGCGCGAAAGCAGCGCGCTGAGCAGCATGGTCCTCACCCGGGAGAACGGCCGATGGAGCATCGTGTCGTTCCATAATACGACACTCACGGCAGCCGGGGGCTGAAGAACGCGGCTACCGCCGCCGCCCTGCAGGGTCGCCCGCGGCCGACGCGCTTGACCCGCCGCCGCTGTTGTCCACGAAGACGCGGCGGCGGGTGACGGTGATGAGACCGCCGGCGGAGTCGAGGGCTTCGGCTTCGACGAGGTAGTCGCCGTCCGGCACGCGCGTCGTGTCCCAGGTCAGCGTGAAGGGGGCGGTGTTGGTCAGCCCCCGCGGAGCGCCTTCGACCAGGATGCGCACGTACGCGACGTTGTCGGCGTCCGTGGGGTTGGCGTTGATCGTGAGCCGCCCGCGCACGATCGGCAGTTTGCCCGCCCGCGCCAGCGCGCGGCTCGCCTCGGTACAGGCCGCGTTCGCGTCCCGGGCGAGCCGCTTCGAGCGTTCCGCCGTGAGCACCGGGAGCCGCAGGCGGAACGCCGTGACCCCCTGCTTCGCGGTGCGCCGTTGGTTCGCCGCCCGCCAGGCCTGCGTCAGTCCGGGCCCGGTGAAGGCGTCCAGATCGACCCCGACCAGGGGGGGCATCGGTTCCCAGGAGCCGCCGTCGATGGACACGTCCACGATGGCGCTGTTGGACGGGGAGCCGCGGTTGTCCGAGACCAGCGAGACCATGTCACGGAAGAGCGGCGGCTGGCCTTCCAGGTCCCGCTTGCGCTGGCCTGGCGCCCCGACGGTCATCACCATCGCCGCGCCGGCCTCTTCCGTCCGGGCGTTGTGCCATGCGGGCGAGATCTGGAACCCGCCGCGCCGCTCCCTCCCCTCCCCTTCGGGACGGTCCGCGTCGACCGGCGCGGTCGAGACCGTGAGGACGCCCGTGTGCGCGGTGTTCAGGCGGCCGACGCCGGTGTACGCCGTGCCGTCGAAGCGCCCGATGCCGAGGACGGGCTTGACGACGGTCGTGATCTCGCGCCTGGTCCCGTCCGCGAAACGTGCTTCCACCTTGCCGCCGCGCCGGTTCTCGAAAGTCACTTCCACGAGCGAGTTCGCCGGGCGCCGCACGACGATCACCAGGACTTCGCCCTGCCCCTGCGGCCGGAACGTCTGCGGCAGCGGCACGAGCGGGCCGCCGCCGTTTTCCAGGTAGACCTGGTTCCCGACGAGCGGCGCGAGGTTGCGGAAGATCGAGGCGCCCGCCGGGATGTCCGTGAAGATGCCCGCCGAACCGGCGACGTGGCCGCCGAAGCCCTTGTTCACGGCGCCCGCGTATTCCCGGGGGTTGACGGACAGGAGCAGGGGCGCGTGGAGTTTGTCCCCGCTGCCGCCGACGCGGATGCGCAGTCCGTGCACGGCGACGGCCGAGACGGTGCCCGGGTCGGCATAATTGGACGCGAGGTACCCTTCCGCCGCCGTCATCGCCGCGATCGTCACGCGCCCGAGCAGACTCCACGTCCGGCCCCCGTCGGTGGAGATCTGGATCGCCCCGTCCTGATGGTTGACGATGCGCAGCCGGTGCAGTTCGACCCACGCGCCGGCGTCGGCGCTGGCGGCGGGTGGCGCAGCGGCGGGCGACGTGACCGCCTCCCGGGCAGGTGCGGACGCCGGGGCGCCGGAAGCGATCAGAAGGAGCGCGGCAGCGAGAAGGGGTCGGGTGGTCACGGGTTCATCGTACAGCACGCGACGCGGGAGGTCAAGACCCCTCCCCGGCCCCTCCGAGCGGAGGGGCCGGGGAGGGGGGAAGGGTCAAACCGGCAGCTTGCCCGCCATCGCGAGCTGCTTCAGGCGCTTCGTGCCGCGCTCGAAGTGCTTGCGGGCGTTGGCCTCTTTGACACCCAGGGCCTGCGCCACATCACGGTGCGACGCGCCTTCGGAACGGAGCCACAGAACGTCGGCCTCCACGGGAGACAGCGAACTGCGGAGGACCGAACGGATCTCCTGGACGTGGAGATGGCCCAGCGCCTCGTCTTCCACGGAGGGGGACGGATCCGGCACATTTCCGGCCTCGCCCGCTTCGTCGAAGTTTACCGACGGTCCGTCCAGGCCGCGCCGCTTGCAGGAGCGCAGGTAGTCGATCACGACGTTGGTGGCGATGCGGCGCAGGTACGCGGGCGTCGGGTCGATCGCCTCGACAGTCCGGCTCTGCAGCAGCCGCAAAAACACCTCCTGCGTCAGGTCTTCGACTTCGTGCCCGACCAAGTAGCGGAACTGGTGGTCGATCAGCGCGGCGCACTGCGCCTTGATCTGGCGACGCAGCGCGTCCGCGGCGCGACTCCGATCGGCCGACGTGCGCGCGTTCCGCGCGGCATCGAGAAGCTCGCGGTTGGTCTGGCGCCGTTCGGCGGGCTTGCGGTCCTTGATCCACTGCCGCAAATCCTCGAACGCCGGCTGCACGGAGTTCAGGTCGGAGGGACGGCCGCCGCCCTCGACCTCTGGCCCC
>CADCTO010000442.1 GCA_902805585.1 uncultured Armatimonadota bacterium
TTCGACGGCGGTACGTACGCCGGCGACGCGCGCATGGAAGATCTGCCACCCTCTGACGAGCGCCTTGTCACCTACGCGGTCGATCTAGCCGTCGAGGCCGAGCGGCAGCAGCGGCCGAGCAAGCGGCGCGAGACCATGGCAAAGCTACAGGGCGGCGTGCTGTCCCTGCTCGGCCGCATCCGGAACCAGACCACCTATACGCTGAAATCCAAAGCGGCCGAGCCGCGCATCGTCTTTATCGAGCACCGATTCAAGCCCGGCATCACGCTGATCGCGCCGGAAAGTTTCGCTGAGCGTACGGCCGAATTCTACCGCTTCCGCGTGACCGTCCCGCCGGGTAGCACGGAGACGGTCGCCGTCGTCGAAGAGGAGTCCACCAGTGCTACGGTGACCCTGATGGACCTCGCCCTCCCGACGCTGCTGGTGTACGTCGACAAACACGAGGCGACGCCCGCCATGCGCGAGATGCTCCAGGAGATCGCGCGCCGCCGACGGGCGACCGAGGAGTTGATGGGGCAGGCCCAGCAGGCCGAGGCCGAGACCGCCTCGATTACGGCCGATCAGGAGCGGATACGCACCAACCTCGCCGCGCTAGACAAAGGTTCCTCGCTCTACAAGCGCTACATCGCCAGCCTGGACGAGCAGGAGACGCGACTCGAGAATCTGCGCGCCGAGGCGCAACGGCTGCGTGGCGAAGCCGCAGCCGCGGAACGCGACCTGCGCGCCTATGTGGAAACGTTAAACATCGAGCAGTAGCGGCGACGCGTGCGTCGCCGCTACAGGATGCCTTTCGGGGGCATGACGGCGATTTCGTCCACGGAAACGTCGGGCGGGGCTTCGAGCGCGTAGACCACGGCGTCCGCGACCCGGGCGGCGGGCAGCATGTCTTCACGCGGCGGGCCGCCGCTGATGGCGTCCCAGAACGGGGTGTCGGTCGAGCCGGGAAGGACGGCCGTGACCCGCACCCCCTCGCGCCGCACCTCTTCGGCCAGCACTTTGGTCAGCCCGTAGGCGCCCCACTTGGACGCGCAGTACGCCGCCGAAGCGGGAAACGCGACTGTAGAGGCGACGGAAAGGATCGTCACCAGGTGGCCCGCGCGCCGGGGGAGCATGACTTTCAGCGCCTCACGACAGGCCAGATAGGTCCCCGTCAGGTTCGCCCCGATCTGCGCGTCCCAATCGGCCGTCGTGGAATCCACGGTCGGGGCGAAGCTGCCGACGCCCGCCGCGCAGACCAGCGCGTCCAGCCCGCCGAAACGTCGCACGGCCTCCGCGACGGCTGCAGCGACCTCGGCTTCCCGTGTCACGTCGCACGGGATAACAAGGTGGTCTGCGCCGCCGATGTCCGCAGCCAAGGCTGCAAGCGCCTCCTCACCGCGGGCGGCGAGCGCCAGGCGCCAGCCGGCCGCGTGCAGCGCGAGCGCGGTCGCACGCCCGATGCCCCGGCTCGCCCCCGTGATGAGGCAGACGCGTCCTTCGGCCATGCGTCAGAACGTGTTCTCGTGCCTGCGGCCGATGTGCTGCATGAACTCGTCGCGCGTCGCCCGGTGCTCGCGGAACTCGCCCAGCACGTGCGAGGACGTGACCAGCGAGTTCTGCTTCTCGACGCCGCGCATCAGCATGCACATGTGCTTCGCCTCGGTCACGACCGCGACGCCGCGCGGGTTCAGCGCCTCCTGCATCGCCTCCGCGACCTCGATGGTCATCCGCTCCTGCACCTGAAGCCGCCGCGCGAACATGTCCACGATGCGCGCGACCTTGGAGATGCCGACGATCTTGCCGTTCGGGATGTACCCGACGTGCGCGCGCCCATAAAAGGGTAGAAGATGATGCTCACAGAGACTGTAGAACTCGATGTCCCGCACGATCACCATGTCGTCGTAGTCTTCCTCGAAGACGGCTTCGTTCAGCAGCTCTTTGAGGTTCTGGTGGTAACCGCGCGTCAGGAACTTCATGGCTTCCTGCGCCCGGTAGGGGGTGCGCACCAGCCCTTCGCGCTCGGGGTCCTCGCCGAGTTCCTTGAGTATCTCGCGGTAGTGTTCTTGTAACATGACGTGGCCGGTTCTTTCTCGGGGCGGCAGTCTGGGCCGCCTGCCTGTTGTTCGGTGTGATTTCCAACGTCGCCGGGCGGGTGGGGTTCCCGTTTACAGCGTCGGGCCGGCGTTCGCGCCGTAGTATTCAAAGAAGTTGCGGTCGGTTTCGCGCACCACCACGCGGTACAGGCGAGCGGGGGGCGGGATCTTCCCGTCCAGGTGCTCCCAGATCACGCGCGTCAGGTTCTCCGACGTCGGGTTGACATGGGCGAAATCCGGCACGTCCAGGTTCAGGTGCTTGTGGTCGAAGCGGCCCATGACCTCGCGGTCGAGCACCGCGTCCAGGGCGGACAGGTCCACAAGCATGCCGGTCGTCGGGTCCGGCTCGCCGGCGACAGTCACCTCGACCAGATAGTTGTGGCCGTGGCCGTGGGGGTTGTTGCACTTGCCGAAGATCTCGCCGTTTTCTTCATCGGAGAGGCCGGGCGCGTGCAGGCGGTGCGAGGCGGCGAAATCCAGGCTTCGCGTCAGCGCGATCATGTTGTGCTCCGTGTTCAGCGTGGCCCACAGCGTCGGCGATTCCCAGACCACGACGCGGGTGAGCCGCGCCTGCGGCGTGTCGAAATGCGCGGCGAACCGGTCGGCGACGTAGCGGGAAAGGTTCTCCAGGGTCGGCGGCGTGTCCCGGAAGTGGGGGACCTCATAGGTCAGGTGCTTGTCGGCGAGCGGGCCGGTCACGTGGCGCTTCAGCACCCGGTCGACGTCGGTGATGTTGACCACCATGCCGGACAGCGGGTCGATCTCGCCCGCGACCGTCGCCTCGACGATGTAGTTGTGCCCGTGCCCCCAGCGCGACGCGAACGGGCCGAACAGGCGCCGGTTCTCCTCGTCCGTTTTGCCGTCGAGCCAGTAGGCGTGCCCGGCGGAAAAGGCGACCCGCCGCCGCAGATACATCGTTGCTGCCATCGCGTAGTGTTTCCCTGTGGTTACAATACCCAAAACGCGCGACGGGTTCCCGGGCGGCCGGCGGTCAGCCCTGGTCGAACGGTTCGCCCAATGCGGCGGGCGCGCGGACTCTGGCGCCGCGGAGGGCGAGGGCGGCGAGCGTGAGCACGTAGGGGATCGCCAGAAAAACGGGGTAGGGGACGGTGACGAGGCCGGCCGCCTGGAGTCGCGCTTGGGCGACGTCGGCGGCGGCGAACAGGAGCGAGGCCCCGAGCACCCCGACCGGCGTCCAGCGCCCGAACACGACCGTGGCGAGCGCGATGAAGCCGCGCCCGCCGGTCATGTTCTCGGTGAACGCGTTGTTGATGCCGATGGCGAGCGCGGCGCCGCCCGCCCCCGCGAAGGCGCCGCCGGCGAGCACCCAGGCGACCCGGAGCCGGTTCACCCGGCTGCCGCCCGCCGCCGCGGCCTCGGGCACTTCGCCCGCTGCGCGCAGCGTCACGCCCAGCCGGGTGCGGAACAGGAGCCACTGCCCGAGCGGGACGAGCAGCAGGGCCAGCACCACCAGCGCGTTGATATCGGTGTCCGCCAGGCGCGGCAGGGTCGGCGCCACGCCGACCGTCCGCCCCGAGAAGTAGGCGCGGAACAGGACGCCGGTCAGGCCCAGCGCCAGAAAGTTCAGCGCCGTCCCGACGATCACCTGGTCGCGCCGCAGCGCGACGCCGAACAGGGCGAACAGGGCGGCGAGCGCCACGCCCGCCGCGACGGCGGCCAGCACGCCGGCCAGCGGGGAGCCGGTCAAAAGGGCGACCCAGACGGACGCGAGCGCCCCGACCAGGAGCATCCCTTCCAGGCCGACGTTGATGACGCCCACCCGCTCGGCGAAGACCTCCCCCTGCGCCGCCAGCAGCAGCGGCGTCGCGAACGCCAGCGTCTGCAAAACGAACGAGAGGACCGCCTCAGGCGTCAACGGCCGCTCCGGCGCCGCGCTCTCGCTGAGCGCGCGCCCACGCGTAGCCGAGCAGAACGAACAGCGCCACCGCCTGCAAAACCTGGAGCAGCGCGGCCGACAGGTCAAGCCGCTGCAAAAAAGACGAGCCCGCCGCCAGCGCCCCGAAGAACAGGGCCGAGGGCAGGACCCCGACCGGGGACAGGTTCGCGAGCAGTGCGACGGCGATCGCGGTGTAGCCATACCCCGGCGAGTAGTTCTCGGAAAGCAGAAAGGTCACGCCGCTGACCTGGATTGCGCCCGCCAGCCCCGCCAGCGCCCCGGACAGAAGGAACGTGGCCGCGACCGTGCGCGTCGGCGAGATGCCCGCCGCTTCGGCCGCCTCCGCTCCCGCGCCGACCGCGCGCAGCGCGAACCCGCCGGCCGTCCACGTCAGGTAGAACCAGACGGCGGCGACCAGGAACAGGGCCAGCAGCACCCCCATGTGCAGCCGCGTGCCCGGCAGCAGGATCGCGAGCCGGGCGGCGGTGGCGATCTCGTCGGACTGGATGAAGTCGCGCCGCGCCTCCTGCAGCGGCCCGCGCACCACGTAGGCGACGGCTTGCAGGGCGACGAAGTTGAGCAGGAGGGTCGAGAGCACCTCGGGTACGCCCCTCCGGATGCGCAGCCATGCCGCGACGCCCGCCCAGACCGCCCCCGCCCCCGCGCCCGCCAGCAGCAGCAGCGGCAGGTTGATTGCCGCGGGCGGCCGGACGTGCGTGCCCGCCCACGTCGCCACGATGGCGCCGAGGAGGAACTGCCCCTCGGCGCCGATGTTGAACAGGCGGCAGCGGAAGGCGAGCGCCACGCCGAGCCCGGTGAGCAGGAGGGGCACGGTCTGCACCACCGTCTCCCCGACGCTGTAGGCCGAGCCGAACGCCCCCTCGAACAGCGCGGCGGCGACGGCGAACGGAGCCGCCCCCGCCGCCGCGACGATCCCGGCGAGCGCCCCGAGCCCCAGGACTGCGAAGATCAGCAATAGCACCGCATCACGCAGGAAGCGCGCGGCGCACCGCCGCCGCCCTGCTCGTCCTGCCCGCCCTCGCCCTGGCCGGCCTCGCCGGCACCGCCGCCGCCGCCCCGGCCGACGGCCGTGCCGCCCCCATCACCCGCACGACCGGCCCGCACGTGGCCGGCTCCTGGATCGTCACGCTGGCCGACGGCGCCGACGCCCGCGGGGTCGCCCGCCGCTACGCCGCCAGCCCGCAGCACGTCTACAGCGCCGCCCTCAACGGCTTCGCGGCGCAGCTCAACGACGGCCAGGTGCGCGCGCTGCGCAACGACCGCGACGTCGTGGCGATCGAGCCCGACCAGGTCGCGACGGCCGACGCCACGCAGACGATGACCGCGGGCGGCGGGCTCTACGGGCTCGACCGCAGCGACCAGCGGGCGCTGCCGCTGTCGGGCAGCTAC
>CADCTO010000443.1 GCA_902805585.1 uncultured Armatimonadota bacterium
TCTCGCGGCGCGCAGTCTCGGCGGCGGCGTGGTCCGCGCGGTAAAAAAGCGCCAGATCCGCCCCGTTTTCTGCCAGCCGCTGCGCGATCGCGCGGCCGATGCCCCGCGTCCCGCCGGTGACGAGCGCGTTCTTCCCGACAAGCTGCATGGTCCCTCACAAAACCGCGGACGGCTCGCGCGCAATCCCGCGTGCTAGCACGCTTCTTGCCGCTTCCGTTCCACGGCATGATTTCACGTTTTCCCGAAGTGCACGGCGAGATCGCGAAACCTGGGTATAATGGAGGCCGGCCGGACGGATAGGGCCAAATCGCTCTGCAACCCGGGAAAGTACCTGGTTTTCCGGCCGGCGGGCCGGCGCTCATGGTTTTCGCGTGTATCCCGCACCGCAATCGTGATAGAATAGCCTCGCGGGCGTCCCGAATGCCTGCCTGTCACCAGGCGTCCGCCGGCTGTTCGATAAGCGTTCGTGCTTGAGCAGCAGTATACCCGAGGCGTTCTTTTCCCGGTGCGACAGGGCGTGTCGCAGGTCGTTCCACTTATGAAATCGACGAGACAACTTTCCAAGCTCTTTTTCTGCTGGCTGGTCCTGGCGCTCGGCGTCGCGTTGCCGGCGGCGCCGGGGGCGGCCCAGTCCACCACGCCCGTCAAGATCATGCCGCTGGGCGACTCGATCACCGACTCGTACAACGGCCGGCCGGACCTGTTCCCGGCCGGCCGGCCGTCGTACCGTTACCGGCTGTGGAACAAGCTGACAGAGGCCGGCTTCGGCGTAAACTTCGTGGGCGGCCAGTACGGGGATGACGGCGAGCCGGTCGGCTACAGCTTCGACCAGGACCACGAGGGGCACAGCGGCTGGCGCGCCGACCAGGTCCTCCCGTACGTCGAGGGCTGGGCGCGCGCGGTGCTGCCGGACGTGGTGCTCTTGCACCTGGGCACCAACGACGTGTTCCAGAGCGACGGCGACGACGCCGCCGGCTACGTGGACACGACCACCAACGCCCAGACCATCAACGAGCTGAGCCAGATCATCGACAAACTGCGGCTCGCCAACCCGAAGGTCAAGGTCCTGCTGGCGGCGATCATCCCGGGCTACAAGTACAAACTCCAGACCCAGGACCTCAACGGCCGCATCAGCACGCTGGCCGCCCAGAAGAACACCTCGACCTCACGGGTCTACCTGGTGGACCAGTGGGAGGGCTTCGACGCCAGCACGGACACCTACGATGGTGTCCACCCCAACGGCACGGGCGAGTACAAGATGGCCGAGCGGTGGTACCCGACCCTCGTGGACGCGCTGACGGCGCCCAGCGGCGGGGTGCTGTCGGGTTCGGCGTCGACCCCGTCGTCGTCAGTGGACCTGACGACCGAGGGCACGGGGGACTGGGCCCACTGGGGGCGCAACAATACGGGCACGGGCGGCGGCTCGACCACCGCGGCCATCGTCGACCGGAAAGCCTCGGGCGGCGGCAAGATCAGCAACTACTCCCTGGTGTCGGGCGGCACCGTCGTCGCCTACGGCGGCAACTCGGTGGTCTACAAGTGGACGGACGGCTCGCCGACGGCCACGAACAGCAGCGCCGCCTCCGGCTTCTATGTCGCCGGCATCGGCAACGGTTTCCGCATCACCGCTCCCGCGGACACGACCGAGCGCACGCTGAAGGTCTACGTCGGCGGGTGGAAGAGCACGGGGCGGCTCCGCGCCTCGCTGTCCGACGGCTCGGCGTCCGTGTACACCGCGGAGGCGTCCAACAGCACGGACGTGTTCCACAAAGCGTACACCCTGCGCTACAAGGCGGGCTCCGTGGGCCGGAGCTTGACCGTCGAATGGTCTCAGACGGCCGGCACCGGCAACGTCACCCTGGAAGCGGCCACGCTGAAGGACGGTACGACGACCGCTCCTGCGCCGACGCCCACGGCGGGACTGCTTTCCGGGGCTTCGGCTTCGCCGTCGTCCTCGGTCAACCTGACGTCGGACGGCACGCTCGACTGGGGCCACTGGGGCCGCCTCAAGGGCGCGACGTCCGGGATGGCGTTCAACCACAAAGCGAGCGGCGGCGGCCGGATCAGCAACTACACGCTGATCGGCGGCGTCCTGCCCAGGGACTACGCCGGCAACGCGATCACCTATTCGTGGAGCGACGGCACGCCGACGACGAGCAACAGCACGGCCTCCGGCATCTACACCTCCGGCGCCGGCAACGGCTTCCGCATCACCGCTCCCGCGGACACGACCGAGCGGACGCTGAAGGTCTATGTCGGCGGGTGGAAGAGCACCGGCCAGCTGCGGGCCACGCTCTCCGACGGCTCGGCGTCCGCCTATACCGCGCAGGCGTCCAACAGCACGGACGTGTTCCACCGCGTCTACACGATTCGGTACCGCGCCCTTTCCGCCGGGCAGACGCTCACGGTGCAGTGGACGCAGAGCGGGACCTCGGGGAACGTCAACCTCCAGGGCGCCGCGCTGCGCTAGCGGCGCCGCATCAAGGAACACACAGCCCCGGGCGCGAAGGCCGGGGCTTTTTCTTTGCCGGGGGCGGAGACCGGCGACGTGTACACGGACGCAGGACAGCGGCGTGTTTGTGGCGAATCGAGGGGCATGTCAACCCCTGCTGCCGCCGACCTGCCTGCGTTCCCCTTCGACCGGTACATCCGCTACGACGAACTGACCGATCTGCTGCACGCGCTCCGGGACGCGCGCCCGGACCTGGTGCGCGTCGCCAGCATCGGCACGTCGTATGAGGGCCGGGACCTCTGGTGCGCCACGCTCACCAACAAGGCGACCGGGCCGGACACGGAGAAGCCCGCCTTCTACGCCGACGGCAACATCCACGCGACCGAAGTCTCGCCGACGACGGCCTGCCTGTACCTGCTCCACCGGCTCGTCAGCGGGTACGGCGCCGACCCGGACATCACCCGCGCGCTGGACACCCGGGCGTTTTACGTCATCCCGCGCGTCAACCCGGACGGCGCCGAGGTGTTTTTGAGCGACCGGCCCCGCTACCTGCGCTCGTCCACCCGCCCGTACCCGTTCGACGAGGAGCCGCTCGACGGGCTCGCCCGCGAAGACATCGACGGCGACGGCCGCCTGCTCCAGATGCGCGTGCCGGACCCGAACGGTCCGTGGAAGAAGGCGCCGGACGACCCGCGCCGCATGGTGCGCCGCGAACCCGCGGAGACGGGCGGCGAGTACTTCCGCCTGCTCCCGGAGGGACGCTTGAAGAACTACGACGGCGTCACCTTCGGCATCCAGAAAAACCGCGAGGGCCTGGACCTCAACCGCAACTTCCCGTCGAACTGGCGGCCGGAGCACGAGCAGGTCGGGGCGGGGCCGTACCCGACGTCGGAGCCCGAGGCGCGGGCGCTGGTCGCCTTCATCACCGAGCACCCGAACCTGTGCGGCGCCGTCACGTTCCACACCTATTCCGGCGTGCTGCTGCGCCCCTACGGAACCCAGCCCGACGACGCGTTCCCGGCCGAGGACCTGTGGACCTACCAGACGCTCGGCAAGAAGGGCACGGAGCTGACCGGCTACCCGAGCGTGTCCGTCTTTCACGACTTCCGCTACCACCCCAAGGAAGTCATCACCGGCGTCTTCGACGACTGGTGCTACGACCACCTGGGCATCTTCGCCTGGACGACCGAGATCTGGTCGCCGCAGCGGCAGGCCGGCATCACCGAAGGGTTCGACGCCGACACGAAGCCGGGGTCGTTCCGGTTCACCGACTGGCACCGCAGGCATGCGCCCGAGGACGACGAGAAGATGCTGCGCTGGGCGGACGAGGCGCTGGAGGGCAAGGGGTACGTGGACTGGAAGCCGTTCGAGCACCCCGAACTCGGGCCCGTCGAACTGGGCGGCTGGGACGTGCTCTACGCCTTCCGCAACCCGCCGCCGCGGTTCCTGGAGCGGGAGGTCGCCCCGCACGCCGACTGGCTGATCTGGCAGGCGCTCTGCTCGCCGCGCCTGGAAGTGCACGGCGCCGAGGCGACGCCGCTGGGCGACGGGCACTTCAAGATCCGTCTGGTCGTCCAGAACGGGGGATGGCTCCCGACGTACGTCTCCAAAAAGGCGCTGGAGCGCAAAACGGTGCGCCCCGTGATCGCCGAGATCGTGCTGCCCGACGGCGCCACGCTGGCGACCGGCAAGGAGCGCGAGGAGCTGACGCAACTGGAAGGCCGCGCGTATAAGCCGGCGGGAAACTCCGGCGGCGTCGGCGACGCCACCGACGACCGCGCGAAAGCGGAATGGGTCGTCCACGCCCCGGAAGGTGGGGTGGTCCGCCTGGTCGCGCGCCACGAGCGCGCCGGGACGGTGCGCGTGGAGGTGCCTCTGCCGTGAAGCGACGACCGCGGGTTCTCGCTCCCTGCGCGGAGCGTTCGGCCGGGAGGCGACGGACATGAACCTGAACGCCGCCGTCGACCTGTTCCCGGACGAGCGGGTCCTGCTGAGCAAGCCCGCCAACGCCATCATCACGGTGGACGAGCACGGCCTGAGCCGGTTCGCCCTGGACCACCTGATGTGGACCGTCGGCATGCAGGGCAAGGAGACCATCGGCGGCAAACTGCACCTGACGAACTTCCGGTTCGTGTTCAAGTCGCACGCCGCGAACCGCCTGACGGGCAAGTTCAGCCTCTTCCTGCCCACGATCCGGGAGGTCCGCGAAACGTCGCGCGGCATCACCCGCAAGATCGCGGTCGCCACCCAGACGCAGCACTTCGAGTTCGTCGTCTGGGGCATCCCGCGCCTGCTCGCCGCGTTCCGGGAAGCCCAGGCAGGCCTCGACCCGGCGCAGGTCGAAGCGCTGCAAGGACTCGCCGCCGCCGACCCCGGGAAATGCGGCACCGGCCTGCAGGTCTTCGAGGCCGTCGAGGCGGTGAACCGGCGCTTCGTCGAGGCCGGGGGGCTGGCGAAGATCATCGCGCACAGCAAAGGCCCCGTCGAGGCGTCCGGCGTCCTCAACCTGCTGGAGTTCCTGGCCGAGGACGCGCGGGAACCGGACGGACGGCGGTAGGAAGGAGGCTGCTATGCCCGAACGAGCGGGAGAGCGTCGTGCCGCTGCCGCATCGGGACGGGAAGGCCCCTCCTCCCGAGGTAACGGGGTGACGGAGTGGTAGGGGCGACGCAGGCGTCGCCCCTACCCGGCGTTTTCGTGCGTCCGCCGCGGTCAGGAAACCGCGGCGGGGTTGATGACTTGCTTGGCGAGCGTCGTCAGCTTCTCGTCGGTCTGCTTCTCTTCTTCCAGCGTCTGCACCAGGAGTTTCAGCACGTCGTCCTGACCGATCTGTTTGGCGTAGGTGGCGACCGTGCCGTAGGAGGCGATCTCGTA
>CADCTO010000444.1 GCA_902805585.1 uncultured Armatimonadota bacterium
CCTTCGCGCCCGCGGCTACTCCGTCAACCTGAGCGGCAAGAACCACACGTACCTGACCGTGGACGACTTCGACTTCGCCGCGTCCTACATGCACACGGGCGGCGGGCGCAGAGACCGGAAGACGGAGCGGGAGGCCGCCTTCGACGCGTATCTGCTCGCCCTGGATCACGGCGTCGCCGGTCAGCCGGCCCCGTTCCCGCTCGAATGCCAGCTTCCGTGGCGCATCGTGCGCGACGCCATCGAGTGCGTGGAGGGCCGGGACCAGGACAAACCCTTCTTCCTGTGGCTCTCGTTCCCCGAGCCGCACAACCCGTACCAGGTCCCCGAGCCGTACTTCTCGCTGTTCCCCGAGGACGCCCTTCCCGAGCGCGCGGCGGGGCCGGAGCAGGGCCGCGGGAAAGGCCCGAAATGGCGCTGGATGCAGCGGCTCATCGAGGAGAAGCGCCCCGGCTACGACGCCGGGTGGCGGCGCTACCGGGCGAACTACTGCGGCATGCTCCGCCTCCTGGACGACCAGATCCGGCGCTTCGTGGAGCATCTGGAGTCCATCGGCGAGCGGGACAACACGCTGCTCGTCTTCTGCTCCGACCACGGCGACTTCGCGGGCGACTACGGCCTGCAGCGCAAGGGTGTGGAGATGCCGGAGTGCCTGGTGCGCGTGCCGCTGCTCTTCAACGGGCCGGGCGTTGCCCGGCGTGAACAGCCGCTCGGCGCGTTCGTTTCGCTGGTGGACATCCTGCCGACGCTCTGCGACGCCGTGGGCGCGGACGTCCCCTACGGCGTGCAGGGCCGCAGCCTGTGGCCGCTGCTCACCGGGCGGGAACGCGACGACGCGGACGCGTTCCGCTCCGTCTACGCCGAGCACGGCTTCGGCGGCCTGTCCTACGGCGAGGACGAGCGCCCGCCGCTCCACTTCCCCTACGAAGGCCCCACCTTCGACGAACTGAACAGCGTCACCCAGAGCGGCAACCTCAAGATGGTCCGCAAAGGGCGCTGGAAACTCCTCTTCGATTCCACCGGCCGGGGTGAACTCTATGACCTGGAATCCGACCCCGCCGAGCTCGACGACCGGTGGGACGATCCCGCCTGCGGGGAGGCGCGCCGCGCGCTGGTCGAGGAGCTGCTCCTGTGGACCATCCGCACCGAGGACGACCTGCCGGGCGGGGCGTACCGGCCGAAACGCGCCGGACCCGAGACTGTCGGGGGGTAGCGGGCGGAATCCGCGCCGGAAGCAGCGACGCATGCATCCGGCCCGCGCCGGGTAGAATCACTTCCGGCGGGCCTTTCCGGTCGCCGGGATAATCGTCACCCGGCCGGCGCCCGCTTAGAAAGCGTCCTACCGATGCCCGACTTCGAGAGCAGCGTCGCCGTCCAGGCGACCCCCCAGGCCGTGTTCGACTTCGTTTCCCGCATCGAGAACCTTCCCAAGTACCTGCCGACCGTCAAGCAGGCCGAGTCCGCGGGCGGCGACCGCATCCGCGTCACCAGCGTGGTGCAGGACGAGTCCCGCACCCAGGACGGCTTCTTCCGCCACGCCGCCCCGGACCAGCCCCTGGAATGGGGCTCCGACGGCGACAAGGACTACCACGGGTCCATGGAGATCGCGGACGACGGCGGCGGCGCGGCCCGCGTCCGCATCCGCCTGCACCTGAACCCGCCGCCGCAGAAGGCCGGCGAGATAGAGCAGCGGAGCGGCGAGAGCTTCGAGAGCCAGATGCAGGAGGGCGTCGAGCGCTGCCTGCAATCGATCAAGAACCTGGTCGAGGGCACGGGCGGCAAGTCCGAGATCCCCGAGTCCGGCGGCCAGTAACCGCCCGCCCGCACAGCCCCGCCCCAGGCCCGGGGCGGGGCGCTTCTTTCCCACCCTGCCGCCGGCGCGCCCGCGAGCGGCTGCTATTCCAGCGTGAAATCCACCTCGAACGTGCGGCGCCAGGGCAGGCGCACGGAGCCCGGAGCGAGCGTCAGCCCCGCCCCGATGCCCCGCGCCTGGAGATGGGACAGCGCACGTAATAACCCACCCGTGATCGCGTCACGAGCAACCTCCTGCTCTTCCTCGTTCACAGGATCAGGGTCTTTGCGGCCGAACGCCGCCAGCACGACCTGTCGTGCCTTGGCGCGTACGACGGCCTGATAGCCCCAATCTTCCAGGAAGCGGTGCGCCAGGAAGCGGGCCTGCGCCCGTTCGCGGCCGGGGTCGCCGCCGATGAAGAGCGAGCAGGCGGCCTGGGCGACGACCACGCCCAGGGTGTTGCCGGCGGTGTTCCACGCGCCGTACGCCGCCAGCCGTGCGGGTTCCAGAGGGCAGGCCGGGTCGAGCAGCATCTCGATGGCAAGCGGATCCGAACCGTTGGGGTAGGACACGTCGCCGAGCGCCACCGGTTTCCCCGCCCGCTGCCACTCGCCGAGGCGCGTGAAGAACGCTGTGTAGTGCGGCGCCCGTTCGGCCCGCTCCGAGTCGGCGAACTCCTCCTTGAACTCGGTCCGGCGCGGCGAGGGCGGCAAAACGCCGAGGACGATGTCGGCCTCGTCGGGCGCGTCGGCGAGCGTGCACCCGCAGGCGGCGATCTGGCCCTCTACGGTGATGCGGACGGCCCGGTCCTCGTACGGCGCGACGATCTCCTCCCCGCCGGGCACGGCATAGAGCGGGTACACGCGCGGCGACGTGCCCCGGTGCTCGCAGAGCAGGCGCGCGACCAGGGCGGAGCCGACCTCGTCCGCGCCGGGGTGCATCATGGTGCGGGCCTGCGCGCGCGGCCCCAGCAGGCGCAGCCACTCCTCCAGCCACGCCTTCTCGCGCGACGGCATCCCCCACGGCGACGTGTCGTCCGACGTGATCAGGAGGAACCGCAAACGGTCGCGGGCCAGCAGGTCGAGCAGGGCCAGGTTGACCGAATGGTTGCGCAGGCGGCGGCTGAGCCAGTCGCCCGCAAGTTCGGCGGGCAACTCGGCTTCCAGGGCACGCAGCGCCTCGGACTCGTCGGTGGAAAGGTCCCCCGCCTCGCGCCGGTGCAGAAACTGCGAGTAGCGGTAGAAGCGGGTGCCGTACGTCGCCCAGTACGCCGGCTCCTCCACCGCGTCGTCGGCGTTCGAGACGCGCGTGATGAGCGAGAACGCGTAGACCGGCTTGCCCATCTGCTCCAGCACGGAGAGGCGGGGCAGCACGTCGGCGGCCGACTCGCCCGAGATGCGGGCGTTGATCAGGTTGCCGTACAGCAGGTATTCGGCCGAGGCGACCACCCCGTTGGCCGTCTGCCCCGCCGCGCGCAGCCACGACTGCACCGCGGCAAGGTCGGCCGGCGTGCGACCCGAGCCACGCACTTCTTTCGGCGGCAGCAGGACGTTCGCGCCGCCGATGGCGCCGAGCATCTGCGGGTAGCGCGTGTTGACAGGCCGCTCATCGAGCGGGAGGAGTGCGATGTTCATGTCAGCCCTCACCCCCTGCCCCTCTCCCCTGCCTCCGGCTCCGCCGGGGGGAGAGGGGTGCCTGACACCCCATCGACAGCCCCTCCACGGGAGGGAGCCGAGGAAGGAGAAACCTTGGGCGCAGCCGCAGTCGAGCCCGCCGCAGGCACCCCTCTCCCCCCGGCGCAGCCGGAGGCAGGGGAGAGGGGCAGGGGGTGAGGGCATCCCAGCGTCGCCGCGCCGATGACGGAAGCGTCCGGGGCGAGGGCGGCCGGAAGGACGGGACAGTCACGCCCGCCGGGCAAGGCGCGCTCGCGTAGCACGCGGCGCGCGGGCTCTAGCAGCGACTCACCTAGGTCGGCCAGGCCCCCGCCGATGATGATGCGGTCGGGGTCGAAAAGGTTCGTCAGCGAAACGAGCCCCAGGCCCAGCATCTCGCCCAAGCGGTAGGCGGCACGCGCTTCGTCATCACCCTCCTCCTGCCGGTACCGGGCGTAGGCCGCGCCGTTGGCGTACTGCTCCAGGCAGCCGCGCCCGCCGCAGGTGCACGGCAGGCCGTCCGGGAACAGGACGAGGTGCCCCAACTCTCCGCCCGCGCCGCGGGCGCCATGGTGGAGTCTGCCCCCGCTGATGATCGCGCCGCCGACGCCGGTACCGAGCGCCAGGTAGAGCAGGTCGTTATGGCCACGGCCCGCACCAAAACGCTGCTCGCCGACCGCGAGGGCGTTCACGTCATTATCCACGGAGGTAGGCAGGTTCAGGCCGTCCTCGAAGGCTTGTCGGAGCGGCGTGCCGGCCCAGCCGGGCAGCACGTCGGTGGCGGACACCACGACACCCTGGACGGGATCGATCTGCCCCCCCGCCCCGACCCCGACGGCAAGGGGTTCCCCCAGCCCCTGTTCGCGCGCCTGGCTGACAAGAGACCGCGCCAGGTCGAGCGCGCGCCGGAGCACAACGGGTCCGCCGTCTTCTGCCTCGGTCGGCACGCGGGACCGGAGCAGCACGCGCCCCGCGTCCATATCCACGAGGCCACCGGCGATCTTGGTCCCCCCGATGTCGATGCCGAGAAGGTTCATACGATGGTTGACTGTTTTTTTCCGGATTTGCTATACTGTCGGAGTGGCTCGTCGGGAGGGCTCGGGTTTCGTTAGCATTCCGTCTGCGGCGTTTCGCCGCGGCTGCCGTGAAGCCCGCTTCACGCCACCGTCCGCCGTCTCTACTCAGCGCTCCCCGGTGTCACCGGGGGCCTTTGATGACGCTGATTCGGCGGTTGCCCACCACCAAAGGCCCCCGGTGACACCGGGGAGCGCCTACAGTGGCCGGCGCCGGTCCCACAAGGGTTAAGTAGCGAACCGCCGGCCCTCCCGAACCCCCTCACGCCCCCAACGCCCGCACGAAGCGGCGGGTGATCTGTTGCGGGCGCGTGATCGCTCCGCCGACCACCACCGCGAACGCCCCCGCCTGCAACGCCGCCCACGCCTCGTCCGGCTCGGCAATGCGGCCTTCAGCGATGACGGGCACACTCAGACGGGCGGACAGACGACGCACGAGCGCAAGATCCGGCCCCTCCTGCTGCGGCGAATAGGGCGTGTAGCCCGAAAGCGTCGTCGAAACGACATCCGCGCCCGCCGCTTCCGCCGCGACAGCCTCTTCCACGGTGGAGATGTCCGCCATCACCAGTTTTCCTGTCGCCGCCTTGACCGCCCGAATCAGGTCCGCCGCGCTACCCTCGGGGTGGGGCCGGTCGGTGGCGTCCACGGCGATGATGTCCGCGCCCGACTGGGCGACTGCCCGCGCGTCTTCCAACCGCGGCGTGATGTACACGTCCTCGAAGCCAGCGACGACGACCTTGAACAGGCCGATCAGCGGCAGGTCCGGTACGGCGGCGCGGATGGCGA
>CADCTO010000445.1 GCA_902805585.1 uncultured Armatimonadota bacterium
AAACCCCGGGCGTCGAGCACCGTGAAGTATTGGGGCTCGTACTGAACGTTCCGCGCGGCGGCCCCCTCCTTGTAGGCATCCGGCGGGTTCCTGACCAGAATGTTGTTCATGTGGCCGCCCTCCCGCACCTGGGTGTCGGCGTTGAACTCAAACCCGCCGTCAACCTCGCGGGGCGCGTTCCCCGACGCCAGCAGGCGTTCATAAAGCGCTGCCCGCGCGCGTGTATAGTTCATATACTCCGCGACCGTGCCGTAACCGGTCACCCATTGCACGGCCAGGAGTGTGGCCGCAGCGGCGATCCGTGTCTTCGTCATCGGCCGTTCCGAGGCCGCCCGTGCAAACAGGACCAGGAGCCCCGGCAGGTAAAGGAGCAGGTACCGGTCGAAGATGTTCATGATGGCGAACCAGGGCAGCGAAGCGGCCACGGATGCGAGCGACGCGACGGCCACTGCCGACGTGGCGACATCCGGGAGCGTACGCGCTTGCGACCCGGTTCTGCGCAAGCCGCGCCACCAATCCAGCAACACGATGCCCGTCACCGCGACGCCGACCGCGCCGAGGACGACGCAAGCGGTGATGATCAGTGGGGGGAAGATCGTCGGCCGGTTCTCGAAACCGGACACGCCGCCCACGACAACACCACGCGATGTGAAGTACTGGCCGTACGCCGTGAGCCGGTAGTCGCGCCCCAGCAACGCCACTTTGGTCCCGAGCGGGTAGAAGATGGGGACCAGGCACAGCAATAACAGGACTCCGAACGCGAGGCTGCGCCATCGCCGTTTGTCCATCGCCAGGAGTCCCATCGGCAGCGAGAACAGCCCCATCATGTTCGCGACCTTGTAGATGAACATCACGGCGACGTTGGTGTAGCCGACAAGCACCAGCAGTCCCTGCCCGACGCTGGTCGGGACCGTGTACGGGTAGTCTCCGAACCAGCGAGAAAGCGCCAGGGCGATCACCAGCACGAGAACGGCCGCCGGGGCGACCAGGCGCCGCTGGCGTGGCAGCAGCCAGATCAGCGTCACGAGCGCGCCGAAATACGCCACCCACACGATCTGGCGGTTGCTCCCGGCCACGAGCCCCAGCACGACCGAAAGCGCGAAGCGTTTCGGATCGAGCCGGGTATCGCCGGCTTCGCCCGGCTGCAGCGCCTTCACCAGCGCGAGCAGCGCGGCCAGCAGCAGGAACAGGCTGGGCACGTCGGTCATGAAGGAGGGCGTGACGCCGAGGAAGATCGGGTTCAGCGTCAGGGTGGCGGTCGCCAGCGCCGCGGGAGCCGGGCCGGCCCCGCAGGCGCGCGCCAGCGCGTACATCGTCGCGGTCGCGAGCGCCGCCAGGACGATGCCGCTCGCCGCCAGCGCCGTGTACGAAAAACCGAAGGCCTTGATCAGGAGCGCGCCGTATGCGGCCTGGGGCCAGAGCATGGGACTCGCCCACCCGTTGTAGACGATCCGGCCGCTCTCCGCCAGGGCCCGCGCCGTGTGCGCATACGAGAAGTCGTCGTTCAGCGGCACGCCCAGGTGGGGCCGGACGGCGAGGAGCGTCAGGAGTACCGCGGCCAGGGTCGCCGGAAGCAATATGCGGTCGCGGGCGAAGTGCGACGGGACGGGGAGAACGGCAGCGGGTTCGTGCAGAGGTTGGCGGGGACCGGAAGCGTGCTTCACGTAAAGGTATTCGGCACCTCCGGCGGGCGTTCCTCCCCCGGAGGTCGGGAGCGCCGCCGCTCGGACGACGCCGCTCGCCCCCGGCGCCGCGTAGGAGAACGTGAACGCCCGGCGCGGGAGCCACCTCCGTGCAAACGCCGGGCGGTTTCCCCTCGGGGAGTGCGGGGAACGGGTGGCGCGGGAAGGAGATGGCGCGGTTCTGGCGGAACGAAAGGGGGTGGCAGCATTAAATAAACCAACGGCCGTGCCCGCCGCCGCCGCCGCCGTCGCTCCGGCTCCGACGACCGAGAAGCCCGCACAAGTCCCGACGGACCAGGTGCGGGTCGTCATCGTCCTCGCCTTGCTGCTCGCAGCCGGGTTGCGGGTCCTGCTCGCGGTGCGCAGCGGGCTCTGGCGGGACGAAGCGCTGTTCTTGTTCGTGACCCGACTCCCCACGACCACCGACATGCTCGATTTTCTGCGGTGGAACGAGTCGCATCCGCCCCTCTTCTATCTCCTGATGCGCGCCCTGTTCGCCGTGTTCGGCCCTTCTGCCAACGTGGCGCTGGGCGTCTCCGTGGTGCTCGGTATCGCGACCGTTGCGGCCGTCTACGGCGTCGGCGTGCAGATGCTGGGCCGCCGGGCGGCGCTGATCGCGGCCGCACTCGCGGCCGCCTCCCCCACCCTGTCCCTCCATTCTGCGCTGGCCCGGCCGTACTCGCTCCTGCCGCTTCTGTGCCTGTTGTCGACGTTCTTCCTTTGGCGGGGCCTTCGGGGCGGGCGGATGCGCGATTGGGCGGGGTTCGGTCTGACGACGCTCTGCCTGCTTTTGACCCACAACTGGGGCTGGGTCGTGTACGTCGCCCTGGGGCTGACAGCCGTCGCCGCGTTCGTTTTCGTACCGCCGCGGCCTCGGCGGGTCCTTGCGCGCGATTGGCTGCTGACCCAGGCGGCGGTCCTGGCGGTGTACGCGCCGTGGTTCCCGGCGCTCCTGTACCAATCGCGGCACGCCGGACACGGAGGCGGATTCTTGCCCCCGTTCGGCGAGGAATTGCTGAAGTTCGCGCGCACGTCGCTGTTTTTCCCGGGCTCGGTAGCTAAAATCGGTGGCGAAAACGACGAAATAGCCCCCGGCGTGATCGCAGCGGCTCTGCTGACGGGTCTCACGGCCTACGCCATCAGGAAGGCGTGGCGGCGCGCCGACGGCGGCGCGGGGGCCGTTCGCGACGACGTGCGGCTGGCCGTGCTGCTTACGGCGGGCATCCCGTTGCTGGCATTCGTCGTGGCGCTGATCCTGTCCACCCGCTCGTATCTTCTGCTGGTACGCTGCCTGGCCACCGTCGTGCCCTGCCTGCTGCTTGCGATGAGTTACGGCGTGGCGTCCCTGTCCGGGCCCGGGCAGCGGCTGCCCCCGATGATCGCCACTGCCGTCCTGATGGCCGTCTCCCTGGCGACGTCGCTGGCGCAGGTGAACGAGATCAAATCGAACGCGCAGGACGTGGCGGCGGCGGTCGCCGCACGGGCTCGTCCGACGGATCTCGTGGTGGTGACCCCCGTCTGGATGGCTCCCTCGTTCAACTACTATTTTTCGCCCGGCAATCCGCAGATCAACTACCCCGACGATGGCAGGCGGGGTGCCGTCTCGTTCACCGACCTGCGACGCCGGCTTCTTGATCCGGAAGCCTTCCGGCGGGCGCGGGCCCGGATTCTAGCGGCCCGGCAGGAAGGGCGGCGGGTTTGGCTCGTCATGGAAGCGGGCGACGTTATTGAGGTTCACGATCGACTGCGAGACAGTGTGGGCCTTTCGGAAAAGATAAACAACGCGGGCACCGCCGGCATCATCCGCTCCAACCAGATCCGCGCCTACCTGGAGCAGTTGTATGGCCCGCCTGACATGACGGCGGTCCCCCCAGATCGGCGCACGGGAGACGAGATATTGCTCGCCCTTCTGTATCGCTAGGGAAGACAGCCGCGGGCAGGATTCGGGGCCGGCGACGGCGAATTGAAGGTTCCCGAGTACCGGCCGACCCGACGACTTCCCACATGACAAACCCACTCGACCTGACCGTCATCATCCCCGCGCTTCGGGAAGGCCCCAACCTCGCCGTCTTGCTCCCGCCGCTCCGCCGCCTGCTCGAAAAGATGGAGGTCCGAGCCGAGATCTTCGTGGTCACGCGGGACGCGGACGAGGAGACGACCCGGGCGGCGACCGAATCCGCCGCCCGCGTCATCGAACAGGTGAGGCCAGGTTACGGCGGGGCGCTGCTGGCGGGTTTCGAGGCCGCGTGCGGCGCCTACGTGGTTACCATGGACGCCGACCTTTCCCACCCGCCGGACTTCCTGCGGGAACTGTGGGCGAGCCGGCACCGGGCCGAAGTCGTGGTCGCGTCCCGTTATGTCGCCGGGGGCAGGGCCGAGATGTCTGCCTACCGGCGGGGCCTGAGCCAGGTCTTGAACGCGTTTTTCAAGCGGGGTCTCAGCCTGCCGGTGCGGGACCTGTCGAGCGGTTTCCGACTCTACCGTACCGAACTCCTGCGCGGTCGGGCGTTCGCCTCCCGCGATTTCGACATCCTGCCCGAGATCTTGGTCCGGCTGTACGCCGAAGGGTGGCGCATCCTGGAAGTGCCGTTCGCCTACAGCCCGCGCCGGCACGGGGCGTCTAACGCGCGGGTCATCCCGTTCGGTCTGGCTTATCTGCGTACCTTCCGTTCCCTCTGGGCGCTCCGCAACTCGATCCAGTCGTCCGATTACGACGACCGCGCCTACGACAGCCCCATCTTCCTTCAGCGCTACTGGCAGCGTAGCCGCTACCAACACGTCAGCGATCTCATCGCCGGGCAGGGCCCGGTGCTGGACGTCGGCTGCGGCTCCAGCCGTATCATCTCGGCGCTGCCGCCCGGGAGTGTCGCGGTGGACATCGCGCTCCGGAAACTGCGGTACGCGCGCAAGTTCGGGCGCCCCCTGGTGAACGCGTCCGGGCTCCGCCTGCCGTTCCGTGACGGAGCGTTCCCTTGCGTGCTGTGCTCCCAGGTCATCGAACATATCCCGGCGGATACGCCGATCCTCGACGAATTGTGCCGTGTGCTCACCCCGGGCGGGCGTCTCGTGCTCGGGACGCCCGACTATGACAACTGGCAGTGGGTTTGGATGGAGAAACTGTACGGGTGGTTCGCCCCGGGCGCCTACGCCGACGAGCACATCACCCACTACACCCGGAAAAAGCTGATCGTGACGTTCGAAGAGCGCGGCTTCACCGTCGAGGCGATGCGGTACATTTTGCGGGGCGAGCTGATCTTGGCCTTCCGGAAAGATGGCGACGCCTCCACCGCCGCGGCCTGAGCCGCCGCCCGCGCGGGAAGGACGAGCCGGCGACGGGACGCGCCGGCGGAATGTCGCGCCACTGGCCACGCTGCTGTCCCTGTCTCTTGCGCTCCTGATCGCATGGTCGCTCGCGATCCCCATCTTCGAGGCGCCGGACGAACCCCTCCACTGGCAGTACGCGCGTCACCTCCACCACACCCGCCGCCTTCCCGTCTACGAGCCGGGGTTCGGGGAGGCGAATTCGCCCCCGCTGTACTATCTCCTGATCGCACCGCTGGCGGGCACCCGGGAACAGCCACCTGCGTTCGCGCCGACGCGGCCCGGCGACAACCCCGCGCCCCTTATCACGCCGGACGGGATCGTTCATCCCCGGGGGCTCCGGGTGTACGAGCATCGGCAGAGCGACTTCGGCCGCTACGGGCCGATCCGCCTGGCCCGTCTGCTGACGGCGTTGATCTCGCTGCTGGCCGTATTTCTGTGCTACCAGGCGGGCCGCGAGGCGAGCGGCAGGGAGTCCACGGGGCTTCTCGCGGCGGCGTTCATCGCCTTCCTTCCCCAGTTCACCTTCCGGGGCGGCAACGTCAGCAACGACGCCCTCGTCACGACCCTGTGCGCGTTGAGCCTGTTTCTTCTGTTGCGGCTGCTGCGGCGCGGGTTCACGTGGCGGCTCGGCTTCGGCGCGGCCGCCGCCATCGCGGCGGCCTTCCTTTCCAAGATCAGCGCGATCTTCCTCGGAGCGCCTTTCGTGCTGGCGCTCCTGGCCCAGAAGGCGCCGCTGCGGAAGCGCCTGCTGTGGGTCGGGGTCCTGGTCGGAGTCGCCGTCCTGATCGTCCTGCCGTGGGCGCTCCGCAATCAGGTGCTGTACGGGGACCCGTTCGCGAGCCGGGTGATGCGCGAGGCGGTGCCGAGCCTGGTCGACCCCAAGCCGCTCACGTCGCCCTTTTTCCGGCGGGTGTTCTTCGCACAGACCTACCGCTCGTTCGTCGGCGTCTTCGGCTGGATGAGCCTGCCCATGGCGGAGTGGGTCTACGAGGGATACCGCCAGGTGTTCTGGCTGGCGCTGGCGGGGCTGGTGGTCCGCGTGCTGCGGCGCGCGGCGGCCCCTTCCGCGCCTGTCCTGCTGGCGCTGCTGCTGTTCCCGCTGTTGAACTTGCTGATCGTTGTCTACATCAACCTGACGTTCACTCAGCCGCAAGGGCGCTACCTGTTTCCGTCCCTGCCGGCGATCGCGGTGCTCACGGCGCTCGGGCTCGAAGGCGTGCCGTTCTGGTCTTCCCGGCTGTCGGCGGTCCTGGTCGCACTCCTGGCACTCGCGAACGTGTGCGTGCTGACCGGCACGGTCATCCCCGCCTACTGGCCTGCCCCGGTGCCCTGACGCCATCCGGGCGCGCACCGGCGGACCGCGCGCCGGCCCACCGTGCGCAACCCGCCCGAGTCGGTTATAATCTGTAAGGGGAACCGTGCGACGTCTTTGGCCGCCGTGCCGGTAAATGGAACGCCCAGGATCGGGTCGCTGCTTCATGCTCAAACGCGGACTCTTCAAGAACCTTTTCCAGCGCGTCGATCAGCTCGTCACCGGGCGCGGGCGCATCGACGAAACGCTGTTCGACGATTTCGAGGAGGCGCTGCTGGCCGCCGACCTCAACGTCCACACGACGGACCGCGTCCTCCAGGACCTGCGGGGCCTGGTGCGCGACGAGCGTCTGCCGGACGTCCAGGCCGTGCGCGAGCGCCTGGCGCAGTCGCTGACCGAACTCCTGGGAGACCCGGAAGACACCAAACTCAAGCGCTCCCCCACCCCGCCCACGCTGTACCTGATGGTCGGCGTCAACGGCGTCGGCAAGACCACGACGCTGGGCAAGATGGCGTTCATCGAAAAGCAGATGGGTCGGAAGGTCCTGCTGGCGGCGGGCGACACGTTCCGCGCCGCCGCCGCCGACCAGCTCGGGCTGTGGGCCGAGCGCTCCGGGGCCGAGTTCGTGCGCCACCGCGAGGGCTCCGACCCCGCCGCCGTCGTCTACGACGCGCTCCAGGCAGCGCGCGCCCGCGCCGTAGATCTCGTGCTCGTGGACACGGCGGGCCGCCTCCATACCCGGTCGAACTTGATGGACGAGCTGAAGAAGATCAACCGCGTGGCCGAGCGCGAGTTGGGCCGCAAGCCCGACGAGGTGCTGCTCGCCCTCGACGCGACGACGGGTCAGAACGCCATCCGGCAGGCCAAGGAGTTCGTCGACGCCGTGGGCGTGACCGGCATCGCGCTCGCCAAGTTCGACGGCACGGCGCGCGGCGGCATCGTGCTGACCATCAAGGACGAACTGGGCATCCCGGTCAAAATGGTCGGCATCGGCGAGAAGCCCGAGGACATCCGGCGCTTCAACCCCCGCGAGTTCGTCGACTTCCTGCTGGCCTCGGACTGAAAGGCACGACACGCATGCCATCGATCCTCCTCCGCGGCGGGACGGTGCTGGACGGGACGGGAAAACCGGGGCGGCGGGCGGACGTGCGCGTCACAAACGACCGGGTCCGCGAGATCGCGGCGGGACTCAAAGCCGTTCCCGGCGAGCGCGTCATCGACGCCGGGGGCAAGGTGGTGGCGCCGGGCTTCATCGACACGCACAGCCACGCCGACGGCGGCCTTCTGGACACGCCCGACGCCGAAACACAGATCCGGCAGGGCATCACAACGGCCATCGTCGGGCAGGACGGCGGCTCGCAGATGCCGCTCGCGGACTACTGGCGAAACGTTCAGGCGAAGCGCGTCGCGCTGAACCTGGCGAGCTTCGTCGGGCACGGGACGCTGCGCCGCAAAGTCCTGGGCGACGACTACAAGCGCGCCGCGACCGCCGCCGAAGTGGCGAAGATGTGCGCGCTCGCCGAGCAGGAGATGCGGGCGGGCGCGCTGGGGCTTTCGAGCGGCCTGGAGTACGACCCCGGCCTGTACGCCGAGACGGACGAGGTGATCGCCTGCGCCCGCGTCGCCGCAAAACACCGCGGCCTGTATATCAGCCACGTGCGCGACGAGGAGAACGACGCGCTTGGCGCGTTCCGCGAGGTGATCCGGATCGCCGAAGCCGCCCGCCTGCCCGCGCAGATCTCGCACATCAAGCTCGGCTCGTCGCCGGTCTGGGGCAAGGCCCCTGAGGTCCTGCGGATGATGGCCGACGCCCGCCGGCGCGGCGTCGATGTCACGGCGGACGTCTACCCCTACACCTACTGGCAGTCCACGATCACGGTCATCATCCCCACCCGAAACTGGAGCGACCGGGCGGCGTGGCAGCGTGGCCTTGCCGAGATCGGCGGTCCGGGCAGCGTGCTGCTGAGCACCTACTCGCCGGACCCTGCCTGGAAGGGTAAGACCCTGGCGCAACTCGCTAAATCGACCGGGAAAGACGCGGTGACGCTCATCCAGGAGATCGTGAACAAGACGCAAGGGCCGGGCGCCACGGGTCGGGAGTCCGTCGTCGTGACGGCGATGAACGAGAAAGACCTGAAGACGTTCCTCGCCGACCGGCACGTCATGATCTCTACGGACGGCGGTCTGCGGAGCACGCACCCGCGCGGGGCGGGCAGCTACCCGCGCGTTCTGGGCCGCTACGTGCGTGAACAGCGCGTCCTGTCCCTGCCGGAGGCGATCCGCAAGATGACGTCGCTCCCGGCCCGGCGGATGGGCCTCGCCGGGAGGGGCACACTCGCAGCGGGGAACCGGGCGGACATCGTCGTCTTCGACCGCGCGACGGTGCGCGATACGGCGACGACCGCCAACCCCACCGCGCCGCCCGTCGGCATCTCGCACGTTCTCGTGAACGGGGTTCCGGTGCTGGACGGAGGCCGGATGACGGGCGCCCGCCCGGGCCAGATATTGCTGCGGCGCCGGTAGGAGCCCGGCTTAGGGTCCGAGCACGCGTGCCAGGAACTCCCGCGTCCGCGCCTCCCGGGGTGATTCGAAGATCTGGTCCGGCGGCCCTTCCTCCAGGATCTGCCCCAAGTGCAGGAACATCACGTGGCTGGCGACCTCACGGGCGAACCCCATCTCGTGGGTCGCGATCAGCATGGTCCGGCCCTCGGCCGCCAGATCGCGCATCACCTCCAGGACCTCCCCCACCAGTTCCGGGTCCAGGGCGGACGTCGGCTCGTCGAACATCAGGAGCGCGGGGCGCAGCGCGAGCGCGCGGGCGATGGCGACGCGCTGCTGCTGCCCGCCCGAAAGCTCCGCCGGATAGTTGTCTGCCTTCGCGCTCAGGTGGACCTGCTCCAGAAGCTCCCGTGCCTCACGCTCCGCCTGCTCCGCGGGCGCCCCGAGAACACAGCGCGGCGCGAGCGTCACGTTCTCCAGGGCCGTCAGGTGTGGGAACAGGTTGAAGCGCTGGAACACGAACCCGATCTCGCGCCGCACCCGCGTCAGGTTCGCCGGGCCGATCTCGGTGTCGCGGAACCGCACCGTCCCCTGCGTGGGCGTTTCGAGGCGGTTGACGCAGCGCATCAGGGTCGATTTGCCGCTCCCCGACGCGCCGATCAGGACACTCACCTGCCCCTCGCGCATCTCAAGGCTGATGCCTTTGAGCACTTCGAGTTTTCCGAAACTCTTGTGCAGGTCCCGGATCGCCAGGACCGGCGGTCCGCTGCCGTTTGTCGGGGAACCTGGTATCGTCGTCGTTGTCATGGCTTCGCGGCCACGGCTTTCGCGCGGGGACGGCTGATCGGCTGCCACCGGTCCTCCAGCCGCCGCACCAGGTACGTCAGCGGGAGCGTCATCGCCAGGTAGAGGACGGCGACGGCGAGGTAGATGGTGATCGGGGAGCCGGAGTTGGTGGACAGTTCCCGGCCCACGCGTGTCAACTCGGTGAGCGCGATGACGGACACGAGCGAGGAGTCCTTCAGGAGCGCGACGGCCTCGTTCGTGAGCGGCGGGAGGACCCGCCGCACGGTCTGGGGCAGGATGACCCATCGCATGGCGGCCCCGTAGTCCATCCCGAGCGCGCGGGCGGCCTCCATCTGCCCTGTGTCGATGCTCTGGATGCCGGCGCGGAAGATCTCGCCGATGTAGGCGGCGGCATTCAGCGTGAGCGCCAGCACGGCGGCCACGAAGGCGGGCAGCGAAATGCCGACGGCAGGGAGCACGAAGTAGATCACGAAGATCTGCAGCAGGAGCGGCGTCCCCCGGATCACTTCCACGTAGAAGGCCGCGGCCGTGCTCAGCGGGCGGAATCCGGAGAGGCGGGCGAGCGCTACCAACAGACCGAGCGGCGTGCCGATCAGCAGTGTCAGGCCGGTGATATACAGGGTCGTCACCGCGCCGCGCAGCAGCAGCGGCAGTGCGTTTTGAAGCAGGTCCCAGCGGATCGTGAAGGCGGAGCCGCTGTCCACGCCGCCGCCGCCAACGGCCGCCAGCCCGTTGAGCCGTGCGACGTCGGCCGCCGGCAGCGGCTCGCCGAGCCAGAGCGCGTACATGCGCCCGTAGCGGCCGTCGTCGAGGATGCGCTGGAGCGCGGCGTCCACCCCGCGGATCAGGTCGCCGCTCCTCGGGTCGGCCACGATCCCGACGTTCTCCTGCACGAAGACGCCGCCGATAACCTCCAGCTCCGGGTAGCCCTTCCGGATCAGATCGCGCAACGCGGGCAGGTCCCCGACGGCGACGTCACCCTGCCGGTTACGGACCGCCAGCAGTGCCTCGGGCAGCGTCTCGAACTTGCGGATGCTTTCGGGTGGCAGGCCGCGCTTCTCGGCGGCGGTCTGTCCTGTCGTTTCCTGCTGCACGCAGACGATCTTTCCCGGCAGGTCGTCGGCCGAGCCGATGCGCCTGTCTCCGCGCCGCCGGGCGAGCGTCTGACCCGACAGGAAGTAGGGGCGGCTGAACAGGAGGTTCTGCTTGCGCTCGTCGGTGATGGTGACGCCGCTCATCACCAGGTCGAACTTGCCGGTCCGAAGGGCCGGGAAGATGCCGTCCCACGCGCTGTTCACCCAGCGCACCTTTACGCCCAGCTCCTTCCCGATCTGGTTGCCGAGGTCGATGTCGAAGCCTTCAAGCCGGCCTCCGACCTTCGACTCGAACGGCGGGTACGTCGCGTCGGTGCCGATAACAAGCTCTCCGCGCTCGCGAACCTGCTCCAGGGCGTTTTCCGCTCGCGCGACCCCGCCGCCCGCGAGCAGCAGCAGGGCGGCGAGCAGCACGGGGAACAAAGTACGACGTGTGGCTCCCGTCAAGGTCGGCGCCTTTCCTGCCCCATACCCGCGGGCCGTGATAGGATGCTCAACCCTTTCGGTAGGCAGGCGGGGAAAACCTGCGTGGGGCTCGGCATACCGGGGGTCGGTGGAACCAGGGGAGGCCCCGGCGACTTCATTTGCCGGGGCCTCCCCTGCGTTAATAGATGACCTTGTTCAGCGGGTATTCGACGATGCCCTCGGCGCCGGCGCGCTTGAGGCGCGGGATGAGGTCGCGCGCCTGCTGCTCCTCGATGATGATCTCGACCGCCACCCAGTCGTTGGCGTAGAGCGGTGAGACGGTCGGGCGCTTGAGGGCGGGGAGCTGGGCGACCACGGCGTCCAGCTGCGTCGTGGCGACGTTCATCTTCAGGCCGACAAGGGCGTCCGCGTTCAGGGCGCCCCGCAGGAGCAGCGCCATGTCCTCGATCTTGGCCCGCTTCTCCGGGTCGGCCCAGGCGGCGTGGTTGGCGACCAGGCGCGTGGTCGAGGTGAGCAGCGTGTCCACGATCCGCAGGTTGTGGGCGCGCAGACTCGATCCCGTCTCGGTGTTGACGACGATGGCGTCGGCGAGGACCGGCACCTTGACCTCGCAGGCGCCCCAGGAGAACTCGACCGAGGCGTCGCGGACGCCGTGCGTGCTCAGGTACCGCTCGGTCAGGCGGACGTACTCGGTCGCGATGCGTTTGCCCCCCAGATCGCGCGCCGACTCGATGGCCGACCCCTCCGGCGCGGCGAGGACGACGCGGATGGCGTTGCGCGTGGCCTTGGAGTACGTCAGCTCGGCGACCTCGTGCACGTCCGCGTTGTTGTCCTCGATCCAGTCCTTGCCGGTCAGGCCGACGTCGAGGATGCCGTCCTCCAGGTACCGGGGGATCTCCTGCGGGCGGATCAGCATCGCACTGATCTCCGGGTCGTCCACGGCGGGCTGGTACGAACGCGCGTCCACGCGGATGTTCCAGCCGGCCTTTTCAAAGAGTTTGAAGGTCGCTTCCTGAAGGCTGCCCTTGGGAAGGCCCAGTTTCAACGGCATGCTCGGTTTGCTGCTCCTGCGAAGTGCGGAAAAATCGTCCGGTCCCCCTCCATTATATCGGCCCCTCCGACGAAGCGTCAATGACGGCCGTTTCCGGCCCCGACGAGAAAAATGGTATAATTGAGTGTGGAACTATCAAGTAACTTCATTGTTAAATAGAGTATGAAGCGGCGCCCGGCAGACCGGGCGCGACCAGGGAGGAAACAGGGATATGGCGTTCCGGGACTATCGCGATCTGCTGCGGCAGATGGAAAACGACATGCAGCGCTTCTCGGAAGAGGCGTTTCTGGGGTTCTTGGACCCGCCGTCGGGCGTGCACCGCTTCTGGCAGCCCTCTGCCGACGTGCACGAGACCCACAACGGTATCGTGATCAAGATGGAGCTTGCCGGCGTGACGGCCGACGGCATCAACGTGTCCCTGAGCGCCGACGGGCGGCGGCTGACCGTGGCGGGTGTGCGGGCCGAGCGGCACGAAGAGCGCGCGGAGCGGACGCACTGTCACCAGCTGGAGATCTATTTCGGGCCGTTCGAGCGCACGTTCGCGATCCACCCCGAGGTGGACATCGAGCGCGAGAACATTTCGGCGACGCTGAAGGACGGTTTCCTCACGATCCTTTTGCCGCGCCGCCCGCGGCAGCCGATGACGTCCCGTTCCATCCCGATCGAGGTTCAGGAGTAGAAAGAACCGATAAAACCATGGCAAACGAACGAAACGAGGCGCCCGAGGAGACCCGGGCCGAGAACATAATCAACCAGATACAGGACAAGGGCGACACGCCCGACGTGCCGGAAGAGCTGAGCCTGCTCCCCCTGCGCGACGCCGTGATCTTCCCGGTCCTGGTGGCGCCGATCGCCGTCGCCCGCGAGCCGTACGTCAAGCTGATCGACGAGGCCGTGGTCGGCGGGAACCGCGTGCTCGGCATCGTCTCGCAGCGCGACCCGGAGACCGAGAGCCCGACGGCGAGCGACATCTATCCGACGGGGACCGCGGTGGCCGTGCGCATGATGGGCAAGTCGAACGACTCGACGCGCCTGATCGTGCAGGGGATCCAGCGCTTCCAGATCCTCCAGGTGACCCAGACCGAGCCCTATATCCGCGCCCGTGTCCGCCTGATCGACGAGGAGGCGCAGGTCCGGCCGGAGGACGCCGTCGAGGTCGAGGCGCTGAAGCGCCAGCTGGGCACGCTGTTCGGCAAGGTCGTAGACCTGTCGCCCGACATGCCCGACGAGCTCAAGGGCATCGCCGGGATGGAGCAGGCGCACGTGATGGCCGACCTGATGGCCGCGCACCTGGGCGGCGCCAGCAACCGGTTCTCGACCGCCGACAAGATGGAGATCCTGCAGACGTTCGACCTCAAGGAGCGCATGACCAAGCTCATGGGCTTCCTGACGCGCGAAGTGCAGGTGCTGGAGCTGGGTTCCGAGCTGCAGTCGCAGGTGGCCGGCGAGATGGGCAAGGCGCAGCGCGAATACTTCCTGCGCGAGCAGCTCAAGGCGATCCAGAAGGAGCTGGGCGAGGGCGACGACCGCGGCCAGGAGATCGAGGATCTCAAAAAGAAGATCGACGAGGCGGGGATGCCGGAGGAGGCCCGCCGGGACGCCGAGCGGGAACTGGACCGTTTGCAGCGCATGAGCCCCGGCGCGCCCGAGTACACCGTCGCGCGGACCTACGTCGAGACGCTGGCCGGACTGCCGTGGAGTAAGTCGAGCGAGGACAACCTGGACATCGCCGCCGTCAAGCGCGTGCTGGACGAGGACCACTACGGGCTGGAGAAGGTCAAGGACCGCATCCTGGAGTACCTGTCGGTCCGCAAGTTCAAGACCGAAGGCGCGACGCGGCAGCCGATCCTGTGCCTGGTCGGGCCTCCCGGCGTCGGCAAGACGAGCCTGGGGCGCTCCATCGCCCGCGCGCTGAACAAGGAGTTCCTGCGCCTGTCGCTGGGCGGCGTGCGGGACGAGGCCGAGATACGCGGGCACCGGCGCACCTATATCGGTGCGCTGCCCGGCCAGATCATCCGGGGCCTGATCCGCGCGGGTACGAACAACCCGCTGTTCATCCTGGACGAGATCGACAAGGTGACGGCGGACTTCCGGGGCGACCCGTCGTCGGCGCTGCTCGAAGTGCTGGACCCCGAGCAGAACAGCTCGTTCCGGGACAACTACCTGGACGTGCCCTTCGACCTGTCGAAGGTCCTGTTCATGACCACGGCGAACCAGCTCGACACGATCCAGGGGCCGCTGCGCGACCGCATGGAGATCATCGAGATCGCGGGCTACACCGAGGAGGAGAAGGTCGCCATCGCGCGCCAGCACCTCGTGCCCAAGCAGATCGGCGAGCACGGCCTGCCGATCGACAAGGTGACGTTCACGGACGACGGCCTGCGGACCCTGGTGCGCGGCTACACCCGCGAGGCGGGCGTCCGTAACCTGGAGCGCGAGGTCGGGGCGATCTGCCGCAAGGTGACGCGCGGCTTCGCCGAGGGCACTCTCACGGAGGTGACCGTCGACGGCGCGAAGGTCCAGGAGTACCTGGGCGCGCCGCGGTTCGAGTACGAGGAGGTGCAGGAGCGCACGGGCGAGCCGGGCGTGGTGACGGGCCTGGTGTGGACGCCGGTCGGCGGCGACATCATCTTCATCGAGGCGCAGAAGATGGAGGGCTCGAAGAACCTGCAGCTCACGGGCCAGTTGGGCGACGTGATGCAGGAGTCGGCCCGCACCGCCCTGTCGTACGTCCGGTCGCACGCCGCGGACTTCGGGATCGACCCGAAGTTCTGGAACGACACCGAGATCCACGTGCACGTACCGGCCGGGGCGATCCCGAAAGACGGCCCGTCGGCGGGCGTGACCATGACCACGGCGATGACCTCGCTGCTGTCGGGCCGCCCGGTGAAGCCGGCGATGGCGATGACGGGCGAGGTGACGCTGACGGGCAAGGTGCTGCCGGTCGGCGGGATCAAGGAGAAGGTGCTGGCCGCCAAGCGCGCGGGCATCAAGACCGTGATCCTGCCGGAGCGCAACCGCAAGGACCTGGAGGAGGACATCCCGGCGCAGATGCGCGAGGGCATGACCTTCCTGTTCGCCAAGACGATCACGGACGTTCTGGACAACGCGCTGGAGCCCGCGCCGAAGGAGAAGCGCATCCGCGTCAAGCACGCGGGCGCGGGCGAGGCGGGCGCGGCCAACCAGGCGCAGGTCGCGGTGGACACGCCGCTGCCGGCGGATATACCGCAGCCGGCGGCGCCGCCGCCCGCCGCGGCGAAATAACGCAACGCGACGATCAAAGGGCAGGCCATCTGGCCTGCCCTTTTTTTGCGGTGCCGGAGGGGGCGCCTGATCGGCAGATCGCGGGATAGAGCTAGGACGGGGCGGCATCGGGAGCGGACCGGGTCCCACTGCGCTCTTTGTTTTTCATCCCCACCTGTCTCCTACCGTGCCGACTTCCCGGGCCTCGGAAAACGGACTGGCGACAGCACGGAAGTGTTCCTCCGCTTGTGACGCGCCGCCGGGCCGCCGCCGCCGCCGCTCTACGGTTCCTCGGGGATGCGGCCATACAACGCGCTGGGAGCGCCGACCCGCAGTGCCCACCCGGAGTCGCCGTAGCTCCAGTGCCACCACTCGCCGGCGTAGTTGGTCAGCCCGGCGGTTTCCATCGCCCCGATCAGAACACCGCGGTTTTTCTGCGCCTCGCCGCTGAGCCCCTTCATCTTAGTCGGAGCGCTCGCGTTTTCCCAGGCGAACGGCGAGGTCAGGTCGAGGTACTCACCGGACGCGGCGTCCATCAGGTTCACGTCTACTGCGCCGCCCGTCGTGTGCGGCGGCGGGCAGCGGTCGTCGGGCGGGGCGGAAAGCGCGTTCGTGACGCGGTGGAGCGTGGCGGGCCCCCACCCGGGATGCTTCGCGGCGATCTCGCTGCGCATGGCTTCGTACATGAACCGCTGCTGGCGGAGCGGGCGGAAGCCTTCGACGATCCGCAGGTCGATCCCGCACGGGAGAGATTCCGCAGCCCGGGCGAGCATCTCGGCGACGCTGCGGCGCACCAGCGGCGTCCGTGTGTCGTCCATTTCGCGGAACTTCGGGTGTTTGGCCGCGAAGTGCAGGCGGCGGGAGAGCGTGCGCGGGTCCACGAGCGGCTCGCCGTTGTCTCGGATGGGGACGGCGCGGAGTTTGGTCAGGGGTTCACCGAACGAACGGGGCACGAGCAGGACTCCACTTCTTTGTCCTGATCGTACCCCCGGCCGGCGTCACGTAAAAGCGCCGCGTCACGTCAGCGGGGACGTGCGGATGGTGCCGGTCGCACTGTCTCTGGTGAAGTTCGCGTATCCGGTCGTGGCCGCCACCTCCAGAGCGACTTCGTCGATCGAAACCCGTGTTCCGGCGTGCGCCGTATTCGTGACCGAAATGACGGCCGGACGGGGATCGTCGAGGCTGGCGAGGAGGGCCGACCGTTTTTCCATCAGGTGCGCGGTCTCGTGCCGCAAGCGCGCGTGCGTTCCTCTACGGTCGTCCGTTGAGGGCCGAGAGGCGGAAGGGATTTTCCCCTCCCCACTCTCGACCCTCAACCTCCTACAGGATGTAACGAGAAAGATCCTCGTCCTTGACCACGTCGGCGAGACGTTCCCGAACGAAGGCGGGATCGACGACCACTTCTTTCTGCGCGCGGTCCGGCGCGTCGAAGGAAAGCTCTTCCAGCAGCCGTTCCAGGATCGTGTGGAGCCGCCGGGCGCCGATGTTCTCCGTGCGCGAATTGACCTCGACGGCCACCCGGGCAAGTTCGGCGATGGCCTCGTCGGTAAACGTCACGCGCGTCCCCTCGGTCGCGAGCAGCGCGCTGTACTGCCGCGTGAGCGCGCTGCGCGGCTCCGTCAGGATGCGCCGCAAGTCCTCTTCGGACAGCGCCTCCAGCTCCACACGGATCGGCAGGCGCCCCTGAAGTTCCGGTATCAGGTCGGACGGCTTCGCCACGTGGAACGCGCCGGCCGCGATGAACAGGATATGGTTCGTGCGCACCGGCCCGTACTTGGTCTGTACGGTCGAACCTTCGATGATCGGCAGCAGGTCGCGCTGCACCCCTTCGCGCGACACGTCCGGGCCGCCGTGATTGTTGCCCCCACGCCCGGCGATCTTATCGAGTTCGTCCAGGAAGATGATCCCCGACTGCTCGGCCCGCTCGACCGCCTGCCGGTTCAGGTCGTCCTGGTCGATCAGCGACCGCGCGGCCTCCTGGCCCAGAATCCGCCGGGCCTCGCGGAGGGCGACGCGGCGGGTCTTGCGCCGCTTGGGCATCATCTGGCCGAGCATGCCCTGCATGTCCATTCCCATCTCTTCCATGCCGCCCTGCGGAGAAAAGAGCTGCAAAAACGAAGGGCTGCCCTCTTCGACATCGATCTCGATCTCGTCGTCGTCCCGCGCCCCGGAGCGCACCTGATCGCGCAACCGTTCCCGGATGCGCTCTTCCTGCTCGGCGCGCCGGCGCTCGTACTCGTCGTCGGCGCCCGGCGCGGGGCGGTCCTCCGCGGGCGCGGCCGGCGCGGGGCCAGGTTGGGCCGATCCCGGCCCCTGCGTCGGGAGGCCGAACAAGCGCCCCATCTGCTCCTGGATCTGCGCGAACTGGTCCGGCATCCCGGCGCCCGAGGCGTTCGAGCGCGTGCGCTCGCGGCGCGGCTGGAGGATGTCCACGATCCGGTCCACCGCGATCTGGTCGGCGCGGTCCCGTACGGCCTCGGTCATCTCGCCCTCGACCAGGCGCACGGCGGTCTGTACCAGATCGCGGATCATCGAGTCCACGTCCCGGCCGACGTAGCCGACTTCGGTAAACTTCGTCGCCTCGATTTTCAGGAACGGCGCGCGGGCGAGCTTCGCCAGGCGCCGGGCGATCTCGGTCTTCCCCACCCCGGTCGGGCCGATCATCAGGATGTTTTTCGGGATGACCTCGTCACGCATCTCTTCCGGCAGCAGCCGCCGGCGGTAGCGGTTGCGCAGCGCCACCGCTACCGCGCGCTTGGCATTGTTCTGCCCGACGATGTGCTTGTCCAGTTCCGCCACGATCTGGCGCGGCGTCAGGTCTTCGATCTCGTTCGCCCCACGGGCGGCGGGCGCGGGCAACAGGTCCACGGGTTTTGCCTCTTATCTTCGGTAGATGGTCGTCAGAGTGGTATAGGAAACGGGTTAAAAACAAAGCGCCCGGCGGCGGCCTAGGCCGCGGCGCCGGGCGCGCAAGAAACAGGGTCAGCGGGACATCGAAACGCAGGAGCGCAGCGCCACTGAAGCCGTACGTTCTAAAAGGCGAACGTTCCCAGAAACACGTTGTCGCTGGCCTCCTGCGACCAGGAGATGCCCAGCGCGGCGTTCTTGAAGCCGGTCGCCACGCCCTGCGCGACCGCCGCGTCGTTGACGCTGGTCAGCGGCTTGTACCAGGTCTGGCCGGGCTGCGTGCAGTGCCCGCACGGATAGCGGGACACGGAAAGGCGCACGTCGTCCCCCGCCAGGACCCGGACCGTCTTGTCCCCGAACGAAAGCGTCTGCGGGACGCTCTTGACGGCGACCACGGTCCCGAGCGCCGCCGCGGCCCCCGCCCGGATCTGCCTGAGGAGCGCGTCGCGCTGCGCCGGAGTCGCCTTCTCGCTCACGTACAGCACGGAGCGGCGCGGCGTCTTCGCGTCCGCCAGGTTACCGGCGCCGGCGACCACCGCCACCACGCCCAGCCCGTCGACGCGCACGCCGTCGAGAACGCCCGAGTCTACCTTCCAGGCCAGCACGGCCTCACGCCCCGACGTCGTGACTTCCCCGTTGTAGTGGCAGGGGCCCGCCTGCACCGACAGCGACCGGGCTTCGACGTACTCGCCCACGACCTCGGCGCCCGCGGGGGCTGCCGCCGCCGCCACGCCCGCCAGCAAAAGCCCACTGAGCAGCAAAGACTTCATTCGCTTGGTTCTCCCGCCCGATAGTTCTGGTCCCATTATACCGTCTATACCGTTATCGCACCCGCTCG
>CADCTO010000446.1 GCA_902805585.1 uncultured Armatimonadota bacterium
CGTCACCGCCTTTGGACAGCCGATCTCAGGCGAGACCGTCTGGTCCGTGTTGAACGGAGTGTCCAAGCCGTTCTTGGCCGCGTTGCTGGCGCTGTTTGCCCGCGAGGCCGGGGCGGGACGGGAGCGCATTGAACCGCTCCGGGTTTCCCGGAGGCTCCAACTCTTGAGAGGATGGAGCCATGACGAAGCGAACACCCCCCTATTCTCCTGAGGTCCGCGCCCGCGCGGTGCGGATGGTCCTGGACCATCAAGGCGAGCACGCCTCGCAGTACGCGGCGATCCGCTCGATCGCGCAGAAGATCGGCTGCTCGGGCGAGACGCTGCGCAACTGGGTGCGCCAAGCCGAGCGCGACCAGGGCTTGCGCGCTGGATCGACCACGGACGAGCGCGAGCGGATCAAGGCGCTGGAGCGGGAAAACCGCGAGCTGCGCCAAGCCAACGAGATCCTCCGGAAGGCGTCGGCCTATTGTGCCCAGGCGGAGCTCGACCGCCGGTCCCGGTCATGATCGCCTTCATCGACGAGCACCGCGCCCTCTACGGGGTCGAGCCGATCTGCAAGGTCCTGCCGATCGCCCCGTCGACGTACGACGCTCCTGCTGCCTGGCGCGCCGATCCCGGCAGGCTACCGGCGCGGGCTCGCCGCGACGCGGCGCTCGAGGTCGAGATCCGGCGCGTGTGGGAGGCGAACCTTCGCGTCTACGGGGTCCGGAAGGTCTGGCGCCAGCTTGGCCGGGAGGGGATCACAGTGGCCCGTTGCACCGTTGCCCGCCTGATGCGAACCATGGGTTTGCAGGGGGTAATCCGGGGCAAGCCCGTGCGGACAACGGTCAGCAACAAGGCCGCGCCTTGCCCGCTCGACCGCGTCAACCGGCCGTTCCGAGCGCCGCGCCCGAACGCGTTATGGGTGAGCGACTTCACCTACGTCGCGACCTGGTCCGGCTTTGTCTCCGTCGCCTTCGTGATCGACGCCTATGCTCGCCGGATCGTCGGATGGCGCGTTTCCCGCACGGCGCAGGCCGGCTTCGTGCTCGACGCGCTGGAGCAGGCGCTGCACGAGCGCCGTCCCGTCCAGGACGGCAAGCTCGTCCACCACAGCGACAGGGGGGTGCAAGGCGGATTCAGGCGGTTGTCGCAACATGGCCTATTTCGGTCGATCGTAGGAAGTGATCAAGCGCCTCGGCTCTCCATCCAAGGGTCTTCCGGGGCCTCGCGTTGAGGGCGATCGCCACGGCCGCCACGTCGTGGCGCTGTGCAGGCTCAGGTCGGTGCCCTTCGGGAAGTACGGGCGCAAAAGCCCGTTGGTGGTCTCGTTTGTGCCGCGCGGCCAAGGGCTATGAGGATCGCAGAAGTAGACCTGAAGACCGGCGTCGATCCGCAGGCGTGCGTGCTGGCTCATCTCCGCCCCCTGATCCCAAGTCAGCGATTGTCGCAGTTGCTCGGGCAAGGGGGTGATCGTGCGCGTGATGGCGTCGCGGACCGCCTCGGCGCCATGCCCGGCGAGCGCAGGCCCGTTCTTCACGCGGGCCCCGAGGTCGTGGCCGGCCATGCGGGGCAGACGCAGCAGAAGCGTGAACCGCGTCGTGCGTTCCACCAGGGTGCCGATCGCCGAGCTACCCAGCCCCAGGATGAGGTCCCCCTCCCAGTGGCCCGGCACCGCCCGATTGGCCGCTTCCGCCGGGCGTTGGCTGATCATGATCTCCGGGGCGATGAAGGTCTTGCCCCGTCCCCGGGTGCGCGCTCGCGGCACCCGCAACGCCCGCCCGGTTCGCAAGCAGGCGGTCAGTTCCCGGCGCAATGCCCCGCGGCCTTGCACGTACAGCGCTTGGTAGATGGCTTCGTGGCTGATGCGCATGGCCTCATCATCGGGGAAGTCGAGACGCAGCCGACGGGCGATCTGTTCCGGGCTCCACGCCGTGGCCCATCGTCGGTCCTGCCGAGGCCCGTGTCGGCGACCCTTCCAGGTCACGACCGGCCCGCGGACCGTCGCCCCGTTCGGGGCGACGACCGCACCGGCCAGCCGCTCCTGCACGTAACGGCGCAGCGCTGCGTTGATCGCCAGCTTGGCCGGCTTCGGACGGCGGGCGGATCGATCGGCGTGCCATTGCGCGGTTGTGGCGCGGTATTCCAGACCGCCACTGCGCGTGGCGGCGTTGCGGCGCAGCTCGCGGGAGATCGTGGACGGCGCTCGCTCCAGCCGGCGGGCGATCTCGCGAACGCCGTGCCCTTGAGCGCGCAAGATCGCGATCTCCTCCCGCTCCGCAAACGACAGAGAGCGCCCTGACAGCGGCTTCGACGACCGCGCGAGATGTGACGGTGGCATGCCGCCCGCCCCCCGGAACCACCGTGCCCCTACGGCTGGCGACACTCCGGCGCCAACCGCGGCGTCCTCGCTCGAACACCCCGCCGCGATCGCCGCCCAGAACCGCTGGCGATCCTCACGCCGTGCCGCCGTGGGCCGTCCTGGCGACCGCAACGCGCTTCGCCCGGACCGATCCGAACGCCGCTTTCGAGTGTTCATCGCAACCTCCTCCGGCGAGGTGTTGCGACGACCGCTTGAATCCGCCCAGTCCGCCTCAGGCCCGTATCGGGCGGTGCTGGAGCGGCATGGGATCCAGCCGTCCATGAGCCGGCGGGGCAACGGCTTGGATCACGCGCCCATGGAGAGCTTTTTCGCCTCGCTCACAACCGAGCGCGTCCATGAGGCCCCGTTCCGCACCCGCGCGCAGGCGAGGGCGGCGGTCTTCGAGTCCATCGAGGTATTCTACAATCGGCAGCGGCTGCACTCGGCCCTGGGCTACCGCACCCCAGCCGAGGCCCGCGCCAGCATGGAAGCGCTCACCATGCGCGTTGCAGCCTGATCTTCTGATCTCATCCCTCCACTCTCAGGATGCTGCTGGCGAATTGTCTGAGGTCTTCGGGGTGGGTTGGGCGTTCAGGATAGAGCGCATCAGCGCCGAGCCCTGGAGGTCCGCCATGTCGCTTCATCCGGCTGCCTGCACCGAGGTTCCGGCTTCCACGGCAGTTATCGCGCGGGCCGCCTTTCCGCGCGGCAATCCATATCTGCGCTTGCGCGACGCGCTTGGGACGGTGTTCAGCGATGCTCAGTTCGCGCCCTTGTTTCCAAGCCGCGGACAACCCGCTGAGGTGCCGTGGCGCCTGGCGCTGGTCACCGTGCTGCAGTTTGCCGAGAACTTGTCGGACCGGCGGGCGGCCGAAGCCGTCCGAGGCCGGATCGACTGGAAATATCTGCTCGGCCTGGAGTTGGCCGACCCCGGCTTCGACGCCTCGGTGCTCAGCGAGTTCCGAACGCGGCTCGTGACCGGTGGAGCTGAGGCCCTGCTGCTCGACACGCTTCTGGCGCTGTGCCGGGAGCGCAAGCTGCTGGTCGCCCGCGGTCGGCAGCGCACCGACAGCACGCATGTGCTCGGAGCCGTGCGAGCCCTCAACCGCCTGGGCTGCGCGATCGAGACGCTGCAGGCGGCCCTGAACGCTTTAGCAGCTGCGGCACCAGAGTGGCTGCGTACCCACGCCGACCCGGCTTGGGTAGAGCGCTACGCCAAGCCCGCTGACGAGGTTCACATCCCGAAAGGCGAGGCCGCGCGGCGCGCCTACGCCGAGCAGATCGGGCGCGATGGGCACGCGCTGCTCGCCGCCATCATGGCGCCGGATACGCCCGCATGGCTGCGCGAGGTTCCGGCGGTCACGCTCCTGCGGTGCGTCTGGGTGCAGACCTTCTGCCTGGTGCCCGCCGAGGCTGGCGCGGACCGCGGAGCGAGCGCACCCGGAGCGGACAGCCTGCGGGTCCGCTGGCGGACACCGGCCGAGGGTTTTCCACCCGCATTGCTGAGGATTACTTCGCCTTACGATCCCGACATGCATGTCGCCCAAAAGCGCGCGACCACCTGGATCGGCTACAAGGTGCACGTGACGGAAACCTGCGACGAGGAGCGGCCCCATCTCGTCACCCACGTTGAGACCACGCCGGCGCCGATCGTGGACCGTGACACCCTTCAACAGGTGCATGGGTCACTGGCCGCTAAGGATCTGCTGCCGGGCTCGCATCTGGTCGATGCCGGGTATGTGGATTCGGAACCCCTGGTGGCCAGCGTACGCGACCACGGTGTGACGCTCATCGGGCCAGCACCTAAGTGTCTGGATTTGAAACGTCCTTGGCACGAGCGATGACCTGAAGGGCCTTGGGCAGAATGCACGGATCGAACGGTGGGTCGTGACTGCGGTTGGCGCGGGCGGGGGCCGCGCTCAGGCGCTCACGGACGAGCATGTCGGGTGATCGCCCCTTCAGGACGCGTTGGCGGCGGGCGTTGTAGGCCTGGTTGAAGCCCTGCAGCAGGGTTTCCAGATCGCGATGGCTGGCAACCGTGATGCCCAGCACCTCGCGTTGGATCCGTCCGTTGAAGCGCTCCACCATGCCATTTGTGCGGGGCGTGTAGGGCCGCGTCTTGCGATGGGTCACCCCAAGCTTCCGGCAGGCCGCCTCGAAACCGTCGGCCGTGAAGCAGGAGCCGCGGTCGGTCAGCACATGGGTGACCTGGAAAGGAAAGGCCTGGACTGCCTCTTTTAGGAAGGCGACCGCGCTGCGCTCGGTCTCATCATCCCTGACGGCCAGGTGGACGAAGCGGGAGGCGCGGTCGATGGCGACATAGAGGAACCGCTTGCGGCTCTGGCCGTCTTGGGTGCGCAGCTTGGGCAGGTGCTTCACGTCCACGTGCACAAAGCCAAGATCGTCGTCTTTGAAGGTCCCGTTCGGTTTACGAGAGCGGCTTGCGGGCGGCAGGCGGCCCAGGCCCTCGGCTTTCAGGATGCGGTAGATCGCGTCTCGGTTCAGGTGCGGCAGGACGTGCGTGACCACGAAGGTGAGGTCATCGAGGGGAAAGCCGGTGGCGCGCCGCAAGGCGCAGACAATGGCCCGCTCCTCCTCACTGGCCTTCCAAGGCAGCTTGTGAGGGCGGCTCGAGTGGTCCTGGCAGTCGGCAGGGCCGCGCTTGCGCCCCTTGCGGATGGTCTCGGTGGACACCCCATAGCGGCGGGCCAGCACGCTCGAGGGCTCGGTCGAGCGGGCGATCTCGGCGCGGACCGCCGGCGTGGTGCGGGCCTTCGGGTGGATGGCAAGCATCAGCGAGCGCTCCGCATCGAGAGCCGCCGGCGAGAGCCGTCAAAGCGCCAGGCGTGCTCCTCAATCGCCCAACGAACCTGATCCCAAGAACGTTCCGCTACCAAACACCTACGGCCTGTTATGACTTGAGCCAATCGCAGGCGGC
>CADCTO010000447.1 GCA_902805585.1 uncultured Armatimonadota bacterium
GCAGCAGCCGCGCCATCTCCTCGCCGACCGCGGGCGGCAGTTCGATCTGCGCGAGGGCGCGGGCGTCGTCCTCGGACAGCAGGCGCATCATCATGGCCGCCGTTTCCGGGGCGACGGGAAGCGCGTCGTCGGTCGCGTCGGCGCATCCGGGGTCGAGCAGGCCGCCGCGGGACGCCGAAAAGAACAGGCCGGTTTCCGGTAAGTCCCGCCCGCAGCGCGCGCAGGCGTCCAGACGCGGCTCGTACCCAGCCTGCGCCATCAGTTGCAGTTCGTAGGCGTGCAGGGCCGCGTCCGGGTCGGCGGCGCGGGGGTGGTGCGCCGGGAGCCCTTCGCGACGGCGGCCAGCTTTCCGTACTCGCGCGTGTACAGCGTGACGATCTTGTCCTTCTCGCCCAGCGGGATGCGCCGCAGCACGAGCGCGTTCGCCTTATAAACGGCCAATAGGTGATCCTTTGTGACAGGCGCGCGACCGCGCCAAGGCGCGCCTTGGCGCGGTCGCGCGGACCATCAACTCTTCGGGTCCAGCAGGCGCTCGATGGTAGCGACGCTGTCCAGCAGGTGCGGGCGCGTGGCGGCGTCCACCGGCTTTTTCAGGGCCGCCTGGAGCGCGGCTTTGGTCGCCACGAGCGCGGCGCGCGACAGCGGGCGGAGTTCGCTCGTAGCCCCCCCGCCGCCCGCCAACACGAGGAGGCCGGCCAGTTGCGGGGGCAGCGCTGGCTGCTGCGTGCCGAGTTTGGAACCCAGGGTGTTGATGTAGGCGCGCTGGAGGCTGCGCCGGAACGGGTCGATCTTCACCTGCGGCGCGTTCAGCTCGCTCCATAAGCCGGCGCGCAGGTCGTCCATCAGGGTGGAGAGCTTGTAGATCGGGGTGGTGCCGTTCGTGATGGCTTCCTGGTCGATCATGCGCTGGGCGCGGCGCTCGTTCAGCAGCGCGTTCAACACGGCGGTCTGGCTCTGGAGGATGCGGCTCGCCGCGCCGCTCGACTCGATGCGGTTCAGGATGTTCGGGCGCAGCAGATCGCGGGGCGTGGCGAAGCAGTGGGCCTGGAGGAACTTGACCGCCGCCCGCTGCCGCTGCGCCGGGACCGGCGTGTAGGTGGCCGTGCCCCGGCCGAAGTTGTAGTTCGTCTGGTTCACGCCGCCCACGACCGCTACGACGTGCATGATCTCGCGGGTGCGCTGCCCGATGACCGCGCCGTACATCTCGCTGAGCGCCCGGTAGTCCTCCCCGTACTTGCTCGTGGCCGGAACCAGGTAGTCGAGCACACGGCTCAGATTCCTCAAGCCGAGCGTCGCCGCCTCGACCGGGTCGGACGACAGGTCCTCGGTCTGTCGTCCGGGATCTTCACCCGGATCGGCATCCCCGAAGCGGAGGAGGGGGTCGGTCACCTGACGCGCGGCGATCAGGTCCAGGTACGGCTTCTCGTCGTCGGGAGTGGACGTGTTCGGGATGGGCTTGTAGCCCCATTCGGCCGCGAACAGGTCGTAAGGCCCGAGCTTCGGGATCAGGCGCGCGCCGTCGCCGGGCTGGGCGACGTAGTTCATGCGCGAATAGTCCATCACCGAGCCCGAGGTCCCCCACTTGTTGGTCCACTCCGGGCTCCGGAGCTGCGCCACGGAGACGGCAGAGCTGGCCTTCATGTTGTGCGGGAAGCCGAGCGAGTGGCCCACTTCGTGTGCGGTGACGTAGCGGACGAGCTCGCCCATCGTCGCGTCGGGGAGCGGGAGGCGCTGCGCCTTCGGGTCGGACGCCGACGCCTGCACGAAGTACCAGTTCGTGAGCAGGTTCAGGATGTTGTGGAAGAACTTGATGTCGGCTTCCAGGATCTCGCCGCTGCGCGGGTCCACGATGGACGGCCCGTAGGCGTTCTCGATGGTGGACGGCAGCCAGCGGATGCTGGAGTAGCGGCTGTCCTCGGCGTCCCAGTCCGGGTCTTCGGCCGCGGTCGGCGGGTCTTTGGCGAGGATCGCGTTCTTGAAGCCCGCCGCCTCGAAGGCCGGCTGCCAGTCCTCGATGCCCTTTTTGATCCAGGGACGCCACTTCTCCGGCACCTCGCGCCCGACGTAGAAGACGATGGGCTTGACGGGCTCGCTCAGGGCCGCGTTCGGGTCCTTCTTTTCCAGCCGCCAGCGCGTGATGTACTCGCGGGGCACGACCCGGTTCTCGTCGCGGCCCACGTCGTAGAACCCCGTCGTGAAGAAGCCGACGCGCGCGTCGGCGAGGCGCGGCTTCATCGGGACGTCCGGCAGGACGGTCATGCTGTGGCGCAGCACCACGGTGATGGCGTCCGTGCCCCGATCCCGCTGCGGCCCCCCGCCTCCCCCGAACGTGAGCGCCGGTGCCGGGCCGCCGACGTACGTCGCCAGCACTTCGGTCTCGATGTTGCGCGGGAACGACTTGGTCTTTTCGACGAACGTGCGGGCCGTGTCCAGCCGGGCCGCTCCCAGGACGCGCTTGGCGGAGAACTCCGCGACATCGGTCGTGAACAGCGTGGTCACGTCGATGACCGGGCTCCCCTTCTCCTTATCGTTGTTGGCGAAGGCCTTGATGTCGAAGATCAGCAGGATCGGCGCGACCGTGCTGGCCTCCACGGACTGCCGGATGCTGCCCTCAGACTGTGCGCGGAGCTGGTAGTCGGTCCCCCGGAGCAGGACCTTTTCGCCCCGGCGCGTCCAGCGGACCACACGGTCCTGGACTTCGGTGCCGCCGTAGCCGTAGCCGGTCTGCGTCCTGGCCAGTGTCGTGACCCAGAGCATCTCCTTGTCCAGCGCGGCCGTGGGGATCTCGTAGAAGATCTTGTCGTCGATGCGGTGGATCTTGAACAGGCCGTCGGTCGTTTTGGCCTCTTTGGTGATGATCTCGGCGTACGGCTTCGGGCCGGGCTTGACGGGCGGCGTCGCCGCGGGCTTGGCGGCGGCCGCAGGCGGCGACGCCGCGGGCTTCGCGGGGACCGCAGGGGGCGGGTATTTCTGCGCCCCTGCCGTCGAGGCCAGGAGCATCCCACCCAGGGCGATCGTCATGGTGCTGGCAAAAAGGTTGCGAACGTTCACCGAAAGTGACTCCTTCTACTCGCGGAATGCCTCGACAAGCGCGACGCCCGCCGAGGTGCCGACGCGGTTCGCGCCGGCTTCGATCATGGCGAGGGCATCCTCGACGGTGCGGATGCCCCCCGCCGCCTTAACACCGACGTCCGGCCCGACCGCCGCGCGCAGCAGCCGGACGTCGTCGGCCGTTGCGCCGCTCGAGGCAAAGCCGGTCGAGGTCTTCACAAACGCCGCGCCCGCCTCCACGCACATCCGGGCCGCGCGCCGCTTCTCGTCGTCGGTCAGCAGCGCGCACTCCAGGATGACCTTGACCAGAGCGCCCCCCAGTTCGGCCGCTTCGACCACGGCCTCCAGGTCTTCCATGACCAGCAGGTCCGACCCGGACTTGAGCGCGGAAACATTGAGGACCGTGTCGATCTCGGTCGCCCCGTCGGCGACGGCGATCGCGGTCTCGGCGGCCTTGGCCTGGGCGGGCGCGTTGCCGTGCGGGAAGCCGACCACGGTGCAGACGGCGACGCCGCTGCCCTCCAGGATGTCCGCGGCGTCCGCGACCCAGGCGGGCAGGATGCAGGCGGCGGCGAAGCCGTTCGCCTTCGCCTCTTCGCAGACGCGGCGCGCGTCCCGGCGCGTGCTGTCGGGTTTCAGAACGGTGTGGTCCAGGTACTTCGCGAACTCGGCTCGGGTCATGGCCTCATCCCCCGCCCCCTGCTCCCGCAGCGCCGGGAGCAGCGGAGTCCTTGGTGGCTGCCTTGAGCGATGCGATGTAGTCGCCGGCGATGTCCGGCAGGCGCGGGTTGTCGCGTTCGCGGTGCAGAAGGTCCACGAGGGCGCTGCCGACCACGGCGCCGTCCGCATAGCGGGTCACGGCCGCCACGTGCTCCGGGCGCGCGATGCCGAAGCCGACGCAGACGGGGCGGTCGGTGCGCTGCCGTATCTGCTCGATCAGCGGCGGCAGGTCGGGCGGCACGTCCGCGCGCACCCCTGTGATGCCGGTGCGCGACACGCAGTAGATGAAACCGGACGACAGTTTCCCCACCAGCGCCATGCGCGCGATGGTGGAAGTCGGGGCCAGCAGGAAGATCGTGTCCAGGTCGCCCCTGTCGCACACGCGCTTCCACTCCCCCGCCTCTTCGGGCGTCAGGTCGGTCATGATCGTGCCGTCCACTCCCGCGCCCGCCGCGTCAAGCACGAACCGCTCCGGGCCGTACTGGAGGACCGGGTTCCACGCGCCCATCAGCACCAGGGGCACGTCCGAGCGCGCCCGCACCAGGCGCGCGATGTCCAGAACCCTCGGCGGCGTCATGCCCGCGTCCAGCGCCCGCTGCGACGAGGCCTGGATGGTCGGGCCGTCGGCGAGCGGGTCGGAAAACGGGATGCCCAGTTCGATGACGTCTGCGCCGGCCCCGGCCAGCGCGACGACGACATCGGCCGTGCACTCCGGCTGCGGGTCGCCGGCCGTGACGAAGGCGACGAGGGCTTTCTCGTTCCGCTCCCGGAGGGCAGCAAATCGTGCATCCAATCGGCTCAGGGTTCTGGTCTCCTTTATCTGCCCCGGGCTTCAGGCCGGGACATCGAATGCCGGCGCTGGCGCGTACGACGGCAGATCATATCCGCGGCAGGACCTCGCGCAGCCAGTCCGGCATCGCCGCTTCCGCCCCGGCGCCGGCTTCGAAATCTTCCCCTCCTTCCCACTCGGGAAAGAGGCCGCCTTCCGCATGGCGGGCTTCCTGTTCCAGGACGTACTGGATAAGGTCGGGACGTTCCGCCGACGAAACCGTCGAAAGCACCTGCGCCGCGTCGTCCCAGTCGAAGCCCCCGATGGACAGGGTGGCGCGGAGGAAGCGCGCGGCGGCACGGCGCAGTTCCTCGTTCACCTTGGCAAGCTGCCGGTCCGGCGGCACGTCGGCCACGACATGGAGATGGTCGCCCCTCCCGCCCACGGCCCCGACGGTCGTGCCGAGCGTCTGGGCGTAACGCGCCACGTACGACGGCAGAAGATCGAGCGCCTCGGGCGTCAGCACCGACCCCGCGGCTCCGCCCCGCACGGGCCAGAGCAGGTGGTAGTGCAGGCGGGCCGGGGCCGTCACGCGGTCAGCATCTCCAGACGCTTGGCCACGCTGTCAACGTCCTTGTCGCCCCTGCCGGACAGGTTCACGATGACGACCTGGTCCGGGCGCATGGTCGGGGCCAGCTTGCGCAGGTGCGCGAACGCGTGTGC
>CADCTO010000448.1 GCA_902805585.1 uncultured Armatimonadota bacterium
TGCCGGGCTTCAGGAAGCGGTCAAGGAACGCGGCGCGGACCTCGGCCGCGAGGACGTCGAAACGGGATGCGTCGGCCGCGCGGTTCAGGATGCGGGCGAACCTGGCGGCCAATCGCGCCTGGTGGTAGTGGAAAGCCGTCGCCAGGATCGCCACCGGCTTGGGGTCGAGGCTTTCGTGGTCGCCGAGGCAGAACGGGACGATGTGGCGGTCCGACTTCGCGTCCACGAAGGCGACCAGGCGCGCCACGGCGTCGTAGTGCCGCGCGATGCTTTCGCGGTCGCCCGAGTAGCGGTACAGCGTGTCCAGCAGGACCGGCAGCGCGACCATCCAGCCCATCGGGCCCGCGCCGCCGCCGGGGCCGGCGTCCGCGATGCCGACGAACGGGGCGGTCTCCGTCGTGCCCCCGTTCGGGCGAACGGCGTCGGCGAAGTCGGTCGCCACTTTCGCGTAGAAGGTCGCCATGTCGTACCGGAGGAAGTACGCGTCGGCGGTCGGCACGATGTCGCCGCCGTAGCCGAACTTTTCGCGGTGCGGGCAGTCGGACTGGACGCTGAACACGTTGCTCAGGAACGTCCACCGGCAGACGGCGTCCAGGCGGTTGAGGAACGGGTCGGAGCAGGCGAAAGTCCCGACCGTCTCCAGGTCCGCGCTGAGGCGCAGGCCGGTGAGGTCTTCTTTCGTGGGCGTCCCCGGCCACCCGGTGATTTCGGCATAACGAAAGCCGTGGAACGTGAACCGGGGCGCCCACGTCTCCGGCGAGCCGCCGCCGTTACAGACATAGGTGTCCGACTGCACCGCGGGGACCGGCGCGCCGCCGTAGTCGCGCCGCGGGTCCTTGATCTGCCCGGCCACCGCCGTCATCGGGTTCAGCGAGCCGTCGGAGTGCAGCAGTTCGCCGGAACGCAGCGTGACGGCGGTCCCGGGCGGGATGCCGCCGGGCAGGCGGAGACGGGCGACCCCGGCGAAGTTCTGCCCGAAGTCCGCGATGAAGACGCCCGGCCGGAGTGCCGTGATGCGCTGCGCCTTCAGGGCACCCGTGACCCGGACGGGCGGCTGCGTCTGCGCGACGAGGGGCCCGACCAGTTCCGTCGCGCGGCGCGCGGCGCGCCAGGCGCCGGGGTCCGCCCCACCGGTCGCAGCCGCATCGGGAGCGCACCAGCCCGGCAGATCGCGCCGCGCGTCATACACCTCGCCCAGGTACACGCTGTTGCGGACCACGGGGCCGTCGGCGACCTGCCACGTTTCGTCGGTGACCACGACCGTCTTCGTGCCGTCCGGGTGGTGGGCTTCCAGACGCGCGATGAGCCGCGGGCGGCCGACGGCCAGATGCTCGCGCAGGTTGATGTGGCCCCAGAACGGGAGCGGGAGCGGATTATAAAAGCCGTTGCCGAGCATCGCGCCCACACAGTTCGGCCCGCGCCGCATCCGCTCCGTGACGTCGTACACGCTGTAGAAGACCCGCTTCCCGACCGTCGTCCAGCCGGGGTCGAGGACCTGATCCCCGACCCGCTGGCCGTTCAGATACGGCTCCACGTAGCCCAGCCCGGAGACGTACAGGCGCGCCCGGACGACCGGCTTCTCGCAGACGAACCGTTTCCGCAGCAGCGGTGCGGGGTCGTCCTTATAGAAATCGGCGGAGGCGGCGGGGTTCGGCTTGTTGTCGTTGATCCAGACGGCGCCGCCCCAATCCCGGGCGCGCAGCAGGCCCATCTCCCAGACGGCGGGCGCACTCCAGGGCGAGGGCCTGCCCGCCCCGTCCCACGCCCGCGCTTTCCACCAGCACCGCTGCCCGGACACGAGAGGCCGCCCGTTGTACGCCACGGGCAGGGCCGCGTCCGCCGCCGACGCCACCGCGACCCGGCCGCTGTCCCAGAGGTCTGCCCCGTTCCGGGCGAGGCGTTCGCGGGTGGAGGCGACGAGGATATGGTACGCGCTCTGCCGCTGGGCACGCTCGCGCGAGGTCAGCGCCCAGGAGAGGCGGGGACGGGCGGCTTCGATGCCGAGCGGGTCACGCCGGAACTCGCAGCGCAGATCGGTGGGTGAAATCATGATCGTCCGTTCGACCGATGCCTGCCGCCTTCCTGCCCCGGCCCGCTTCTTGCCCGTTCGCCTGTGCTGGCAACGACCGGGGCGGCGCGGTATAATGAATCACGTTTTCCCACACCGGGACAGGCAGGCTCATGATCCGGGATTCAATCGATATTGCAGGGCAGCGACGGCGAACGCGGACGCGCGCCGCCTGGTGGGCGCTCACCGCCGTTCTCGGCGCGGGCATCGGCGTCGTCGGCGCCGAGCGCGCGGCGCTCGGCGAAGAGAAGGATGCCCAACAGAAGATCGACCCCAAGGCGGCCGAGTTCTTCGAGACGCAGGTCCGGCCGGTGCTCGCCGAAAACTGTTACAGCTGCCACGGCCCGCAGGCGCAGTCCGGGAAGCTGCGATTGGACGGCCGCGCGTTCCTGCTCCGGGGCGGCGAATCCGGTCCCTCTCTGGTCCCCGGCCACCCGGAGAAAAGCCTGCTCCTCGACGTGGTCCGGCACGTCGGCAAGATCCAGATGCCGCCCGGCGGCAAGCTGAAGCCCGAGCAGATCGAAGCGCTCGACGCCTGGGTGAAGATGGGCGCCCCCTGGCCCGGCGCCGCCGTGGCCGACGAGGCCAAAGCCGCCGCGGCCACCGGCGAGTACCGGATCTCGGACGCGCAGCGCAAGTTCTGGGCGTTCCAACCCGTCCGCAAGCCCGCGCCCCCGGCGGTGAAGAACGCGGCGTGGGCCAAGACGCCGCTGGACCGGTTCGTGCTGGCGAAGCTGGAGGCGAAGGGATTGAAGCCCAGCCCGGCCGCCGACCGGCGCACCCTCATCCGCCGCGCGACGTTCGACATGCACGGCCTCCCGCCCACGCCCGAAGAGGTGGAGGCGTTCGCCGCGGACAAGTCGCCGGACGCCTGGGCGAAGGTCGTCAACCGCCTGCTCGCCTCGCCGCGCTACGGCGAGCGCTGGGGGCGCCACTGGCTCGACATCGCCCGCTACGCCGACACCAAGGGCTACGTCTTCGTGGACGACCGCAACTACCCGCACGCCTACAACTATCGCGACTGGGTGGTGCGCGCCTTCAACAACGACCTCCCCTACGACCAGTTCGTGATGCAGCAGCTCGCCGCCGACCGGCTGCCGCTGGGCGAGGACCGGCGTCCGCTCGCCGCACTGGGCTACCTGACGGTCGGGCGGCGGTTCCTCAACCAGCAGCACGACATCATCGATGACCGCATCGACGTGACCATGCGCGGCTTCCAGGCCATGACGGTCGCCTGCGCCCGCTGCCACGACCACAAGTTCGACCCGATCCCGACCAAGGACTACTACTCCCTGTACGGCGTCTTCGCGTCGTCGCACGAGCCGGAGCCGCAGCCCATCTCGCCCCGGCACATCTCGGAGCCCTACGGCGCACACCACAAGCAGGTGCAGGACACCGAGCGCGAGGAGGCCGAGCTGGTACGGAGCCAGGTCGCCGCGCTGCGGGAGCGGGCCAAAGACCCGAACGCGGCGCTGCCGGACGGCGTGCGCGCGGCGCTGCAGTCGGTCCGGGAGAACGAGCGGCCGGGCGGCGACAACCTGGTCAAGATCGAGGCCACCTTCGAGCCGCCCGTCCGCGAGAAGCTGGGCGGCCTGCGGCAGTCGCTGGAGAGGCTGCGGAAGTCGTACCCGCCCAAGCCCGAGATGGCGATGACGATGGCGGACAACGAGAAGCCGGTCACGCCGCGCGTGTTCCGCCGGGGCAACCCCGGCAACCAGGGCGACGAGGTGCCCCGCCGGTTCCTGGCGATCCTGTCCAAGGGCGACCAGCGCCCGGCCTGGGACAAGGGGAGCGGGCGGCTGGAACTGGCCCGCGCCATTGCGTCCCGGGAAAACCCCCTGACCGCACGCGTCATGGTGAACCGCATCTGGCTGCACCATTTCGGGGCGGGGCTGGTGCGCACGCCGAGCGATTTCGGCAAGCAGGGCGAGCGGCCGACGCACTCGGAACTCCTCGATTACCTGGCCGCGTCCTTCATGGACAGCGGCTGGTCCATCAAGAAGGTGCACCGGATGATCCTGACGTCGGCCACGTACGGGCAGAGCAGCCGCTACGACGCCCGCGCCTTCGCCCGCGACCCCGAAAACCGTTTGCTGTGGCGCACGAACCGGCGCCGGCTGGAACTCGAGGCGCTGCGCGATTCGCTGCTGTGGGCGTCGGGGCAGATGGACACCACGATGGGCGGCCCGTCCGTGGACCTGTGGAAGCCCCCGTACACCAGCCGGCGCACGGTCTACGGCTTCATCGAGCGGCAGAACCTGCCCGGCGTGTTCCGCACCTTCGACTTCGCCAGCCCCGACGTGAGCGTCGGCCAGCGCTTCGCCACCACGGTACCGCAGCAGGCGCTGTTCCTGCTGAACAGCCCGTTCGCGGCCGAGCAGGCGCGGCGCCTGGCCGCGCGCCCCGAGGTGACCGAGGGCAAGGACGAGGCGGCACGTGTGCGCCGCCTGTACCGCCTGCTGTACAACCGCGGCCCCGACGCCGAAGAGATGAAACTGGCCCTCGGCTTCCTGCGGACGGCGTCCGGACCCGGCGCGAGCGAGGAGCCGGTCTGGCGCTACGGCTACGGCACCTTCGACGCCGCGAAGCAGCGGGTCGCGGACTTCGCGCCGCTGCCCCACTGGACCGGGCAGTCGTGGCAGGGTGGCAAGGCGGCGCCGGACCCTGTTCTCGGGTGGGCGACCCTCACCGCCAAGGGCGGGCACCCGGGCGGCGTAAAGCACGCCGTAGTTCGCCGCTGGACGGCGCCCGCGGACGGCGAGATCGCTATCTCGGGCACGCTCCGCCACCCCGGCAAAGAGGGCGACGGGGTGCAGGGGCGCATCGTCTCCAGCCGGGCGGGCCTGCTGGGCACCTGGACGGCACAGAACGGCGAGGCCGCCACGATGGTGGAGAAGACGGTCGTGAAGCGGGGCGACACCGTCGACTTCATCGTGGAATGCCGGACGAACGAGAGCTTCGACTCGTTCGAATGGGCGCCGACGGTCAAGACGGCGAACAGCGCCCAGCGCTGGAGCGCGGAGGCGAACTTCGGCGGTCCGCCGGCCAAGGGCCTGAACGCCTGGGAACGGTACGCGCAGGCGCTCCTGATGACCAACGAGTTCATCTTCGTCGATTAAGCGGCTGCCATAAAAGAAGCGGTTGCGACTGTCGGTCGAGTCCGCAGTCTAAAAAGAAGGCGCTGGCGAGCCT
>CADCTO010000449.1 GCA_902805585.1 uncultured Armatimonadota bacterium
GACTCGGCGCCCTCACCGGCACCTCAGACGTAGTGGTGCTCCCCCCGCTGGCAGTGTTTCTGCTGAGGACGGGTGTTGGGTGGTGGCTACGCGAACAGGCACACGCGCGGAGGACAGAACGTTCTCCCCGCGAGCAGGTGCTGTCCTAGCTGCGACCCCAGACCCGCGCCTGGTGCGCCTGCCGGCTACCAGCCCTCTTCAACGGGCGCGGTCTCCCAGGCATGGCCGGCCAGTGACGCCTCCCAGGCAGCGAGGTCGAGCAGCCCGAGCCCGCGGCCGTACCCCGGCTCGTCGCCTTGACGGTTGACCATGAAGGCCAGCCACCTGCCGTCGGGGCTGACGTTGGAGTTCGTTGCCCGCCAGGGACGGTAGTCGCACATGCGCGTCATGCGCACGCGCCTGCCGGAGCCGTCCAGCTTGAGCTTCCACAGGTCAGTGGGCTGCGGACCACCCTCGTATTCGTCCACGGACGATTCGAGGCAAGAGTGCTCGTTGTCCGGGAAGATGCCCTCGCACTCGTTGTGCACCGGCCGCTCGGCGATGTAGGTGCGCACGCGGCCCGTGGCGACCTCCACGCCCTTCACCGTGCACCTGGGCGACTCGTCGGTGCGCAGCGGCCTCCGTAGGTACTCCGCCATGATGACCTCAGTGTCTTCGTGGCGGAAGTCCTGCGGCTCAGGCGCATGGCCGCTGCCCGACTCGGCGCGGTAGATCACCCGGTCGGGGCCAAGCTGCGCCACACCATCTTCGTAGACCAGCTCGGTCACGTGGCACTCGAACACGTCGGGCGCGCCGAGCGAGGGGTCGTTGCGCCCGCTCACGGCGTACGTGATGCGCGGTGCAATCCACGAGACGCCCATCCCCTCGAAGAATCGTCGCCCCAACGGTACCGGCGGGCGCTTCGCCTCGCGGTCCATCCACCACATCTCGGACTCCACGTGCCGGCTGGTATCGCGGTCCTTGAACTCCTTGGGACCAATGAGAATGTAGTCGCCGTTGTGCATGAACAGCACGCGCAGAAATGTGTGGTGGTCGCCCAGCCCGTGCGTCAGCCGGCGCACGCGGCGCGTGGCAAAGTCCATTTCCGCGATGTCGCCGTAGTTGCGCTCCACGAAAACGATGCGACTGCCGTCCGGCGACCAGTACGGCCGCTCGCCGTACTCCAGCAGCTTCGAGTGGAAGGGCGGGGGATCGTCGAGCACGTGGCGGATGGCGCCCGTGTCGGGCTGGTTGGCGGCAGCGTACGCGCTCATGGTGAGCCTCCTGGTCGTGATTAGTGTGGTGCGGCGTGCGGTGCAGGATCCTGGCTGTTCACGGCTGATCACGGGGCTGGCCGGGCTCCAGCATGGCCTCGCCCCATCGGTGGTGGGTTACCTGCTGCACTGGCTGATCGGTCAGTAGTCAACCGGTGGGTACGCCGCCACGGTACCACCGGCGCGCGCAATGTCAGTGTCCTCCAGCGGCGGCGCTCCCAGTGCACCCACCAGCTCGTCGACCTCGG
>CADCTO010000450.1 GCA_902805585.1 uncultured Armatimonadota bacterium
CGGGCCGGTACAGGATGGTATCGATCACGACGTCCCAGGAGCGGCCCCCGAGCGCCGCGCCCAGGGCGTCGCGGTCGGAGCGGTTGGCCGTGAGCGCTTCGACCCCGGCGGGGACCGGGCGTGAAGCGCGCCCCCGGGTGACGATGGTCACGTGGTGGCCGGCTTCGCACGCCGCCGCGACGATGGCCGAGGAGAGGAAACCGGTGCCGCCGATGATGAGGAGGTCCATGTGCGGCCTTAGTTTCGGCGAAGCGGGGCGGCTGTCCTGCCTGTGTCCGCGCGTTCCCCGCTCCGGAGCGGGACAGCATCCGTTTCGGAACGGCAGAGCGCGGGTAGAAAGCGAGTAGACGCAAACATCTACGGAGGAGCAAAACGATGAGAAAACTTTTCTGGGCTGCCGCGCTCGGCGGCGGCCTGTACTGGGCATCCAAACAGCCGGGCGGCATCCAGGGCGTGTTCGGACGGGCGCAGGACAAGATCAAGAAGATCCAGGACTCGCCGGACCCGGTGGGGGCGCTGAAAGAATCGTTCAGCGGCGGGCCGATCGAAACGGCAACGCCCTACACGCCGCTGCCGGAGCATCCGACCGCCGGGTAGGGGCTGCCGAAAGCGCAAGGCCCGCGGGGCGGCTTCCCCGCGGGCCTTTTCGTCGTCGGGAATCTCCGGCAGGGCCGTCGGGTTCCCGTACGGCACGAGAGCATCTAAAACTGCCCGGGGCAGGTATCGGCGGCGCGGAAGGCGAACAGGCCTTTCGTATGGGATTTGCCAACGCCTTCTGGTCCGCGCTGCAGGGCGAGGTTTCGGAAAAAGAGCTGCGGGCCTACCGGGGCTCCGGCCTCCAGACGCAGGAGCTGAACGCGGCCCTGAAGGACGCGGGCGCCCGCGATCCGCTGGCAGCCTGGCAGCTTCCGGACGCCGTCCGGTACGCTCTCCTGTTCCACTGGGTGGCCGACGCGCTGCTGATCGTCGCCAACCACCTGCTGGACGCCGACGCCGAGGCCCATCCCCCCACCCGCGGTTTCCTGCCGCGCCTCACGTTCGACCAGGCGAAGGCGCTGTACGTCCAGGTGCCGGACCATCTGCGCCGCGGTTTCGAGGCGCTCGCGAACCCGCTCTACGCCCCGGACTGCGCGCTGCCCATCGATCTGTCGCCGCGCCTCCCGGGCACGGAGTCCTGCCCCGACCCGCACCTGCGCGGCCTGATGTGCGGGGTGGAAGCCCTCGAAGCCCACGCCGACCTGCGCCTGACGACGCTGAAGCGAGACCTCGGGGAGGCCGCGGACACGGCGGGCGGGGACGCCGCCCGGGAGACGCTGGCGCGACTGGAGCAGGCGCACGCCGCCGCCGCCGCGCGGATGCGCTGGGGGCGCACGCAGGGCGACGCCGCGCTCGCCGAGGGCTCGCCGCAGGTGCGCACGAACGCGGTGGGTTCGCTGTGGGACGCCCTGGCGGACCTGTTCCTGCTCGGCCAGATGCTGGCGATGCCGGACCTGCTGCCGGAAACGGGGAGCCAGCAGCCGCGCCCGAAGCGGCGGGGCCGGCACAAGGGCCGCCAGATCTCGCGCCGGGGCGGCGACCGCTGGTCCGTGTCCGACCCCGCCGCGCGGCGGGAACTGGAGCACAGCCGCTTCGGCGAATCGGAGATCAACGCGTTCTGGCAGGCCCGGCAGTGGCGTGTCTCCGACCGGGAGGCCGACACGCTGGCCGAGATCGCCTGGCTGCGCGAGCGGCAGCAGGTCGAGCCCGTCGGCCCCTGGGCGATCCGCCCGTTCGGGACCGTGTACCGGGCCGTGGAGCCCGTCTACGTGCTCGGCCACCGCGTCCCGCGCGGCCACGACTTCTACTACGACCTGACGGTCGCCGGCGGGCGCATCGTGATCGGCCTGCCGAGCTTCGGTTCGGCCGACGCCTATCTCTACAACACGGAAGAAGGCCGCGCCCTCCGGCTCCCCTGAGGAGCGGCGGCGTGCGGCGGCCCACGGAACACCTACCTGATTATGACGACCCATAACGACGGCGACCACCACCACCACCGCATCGGCGAGATCGGGACGGACGCGGGAGGGCACCTCGTCGAGCTGCCCTACCCGTTCCTGCCCGGCGGCGCCATCTTCGACTGCGACGGGACGCTCGCGGACACCATGCCGCTGCACTTCCAGGCCTGGAACGAGACGCTTGCGGGCCACGACGACATCTTCCCCGAAGATCTCTTTTACGCCTGGGGCGGCGTGACGACGCCCGAGATCGTGGAGCGGCTGAACGCCCGGCACGGGCTGACCCTCGACCCGCTGGAAGTCGCCCACGCCAAAGAGGAGCGCTACCACCGCCTGATCCCGCAGGTCGGCCCGGTCGCTGCCATCGTGGCCGAGGTGCACCGGCTGCACGGGCGGTGCCCGCTGGCGGTCGCCTCGGGCGGGATGCGCGTGGTGGTCAACGAGACGCTGCGCACGCTGGGGCTGCTCCCCTATTTCGACGCGGTGGTGACGGCCGAGGACGTCGCCCGGGGCAAGCCCGAGCCGGACACGTTCCTGCTCGCGGCCGAGCGCCTGGGCGTCCCCGCCCGGGACTGCATCGTGTACGAGGATTCCCCGGTCGGCCTGGAGGCCGCGCGCCGCGCCGGCATGCGCGCCGTGGACGTGCGCCCGCACCTCGGCGGGGTATAACGGAAGGTGCCCCGGCGGCGGGCCGGGCGGAAACGAGGGGTTGTTTATGTCGCCGATCACGTTGGACGCCGCGCATCTCGCGCCCGATGTCACGCCCGAGCAGGTCGCCGCGCAGCGGTCGCGCCTGGGCTGGGCGCAGCAGACGCTTCTGGAAGGGACGGGGGCCGGGGCCGCCTTCCGGGGCTGGCTCGACCCCGCGGGCATGGTGGACGACGCGACGCTGGCCGAGATCGAGGACATCGCGAGCGACCTGCGCGAGCGCTCGGACACGCTCGTGGTGATCGGCATCGGCGGGTCGTACCTCGGCGCGCGGGCGGTCGTCGAGGCGCTGGCCCCGGCGGGCGCGCCGCCCGTGCTGTATGCGGGCCAGAACCTGTCCGCGCGCTACCACGCCGACCTGCTCGCGAGCATGGCCGGCAAGCGCGCGGCGCTGAACGTCGTGTCGAAGTCCGGCACCACGACCGAGCCGGCCGTCGCGTTCCGGCTGCTGCGGGCGCACGTGGAGCGGCAGGCGGGCGCGGAGGCGGCCAGAGCGCTCATCGTCGCCACGACGGACGCCAACAAAGGGGCGCTGCGGCAGTTCGCGACCGGCCAGGGCTACCGGACGCTGCCGATCGCCGACGACGTGGGCGGGCGCTACTCGGTCCTGTCGCCGGTGGGTCTGCTGCCCATCGCGTACGCCGGCATCGACATCCGGGCGCTTCGCGAAGGCGCGGCGGACTGCGCGGCCGCGGCGACGTCCGAGCCGGACCCGCTCAAAAACCCGGTCCTGTTCTACGCGGCCACGCGGAACCTGCTCTACAACCAGGGGTACTGCGTCGAGGTGCTGGCCGCCTTCGAGCCGCGCCTGCACTACCTGCTGGAATGGTGGAAGCAGCTCTTCGGCGAGAGCGAGGGGAAGGACCACATGGCCGTGTACCCGTCGTCCGTCGAGTTCACCACCGACCTGCACTCGATGGGCCAGTATCTCCAGCAGGGCAGGAGGATGCTCTTCGAGACGTTCCTGCACATCGACGGCGAGGACGAACCGGTCCTGCCGCTGCCCGAAGGCGACGACGCGGACGAACTGGGTTACCTCGCGGGGCAGCCCCTGACCGCGATCAACGACGCCGCCCACCAGGCCACGGCGCTTGCGCACCGCGAGGGCGGCGTGCCGAACCTGACCCTGCGCCTGCCCCGCCTGGACGCCTACACGCTGGGGTACCTGCTGTACTTCTTCGAGCGCGCCTGCCCGATCTCCGGCTACCTGATGGGCGTCAACCCCTTCGACCAGCCCGGCGTCGAGGCGTACAAGAAGAACATGTTCGCCCTGCTGGAGAAGCCCGGCCACACCGAGCAGACCGGACGACTGCACGCCGCCGCCGGTCACGCGCCCGAGGGCAGCCGGATCCGCTTCCCGTAGCGGGTATGGGCCGCCGCTACGGCGCCTCCGGTCGGGAGTCATCCCGGCGCAGCGCGCCGAGCGCCAGCCGGGCCAGGTCGCGATGATGGCGCAGATACAGCGGAGCCAGCGGGCAGGCCGATGTCGCGGGGTAGCGGTCCGCCAGCCAGCGGCGCGGCGGGAAGAGGGTCGCGGCGACGCAGGCGGCGGCCGAGCGCGGCGTGTCGAGGAGGAGCGGCAGGAACAGCCCGGCCACGGCTTCCCCCGCGGCTTCGCCGTCGGCGGCCCGGGCGACCCACCGCGAAAGGGTTCGCCTCCGCGGCGGGCCCGGCCGCAGCGATCGCAGAACCGCTTCCGGAACGGGAGCCCTGCGCGCCTGCACGGCCAGGAGAAGTCCCGCCCAGACGATGGTCGTGATGCGGAAGGCGCGGGCGTCGGCGATCAGCGCCTGCCAATCCACGCGCCCTCCCTGGTCCCCCGCGAGCAGCACCGCCATGTCGCGCACGCTCATCGGCGCGTCCAGACCGTGCCCCGCGAGATGGAGGCACAGGTGCAGGAGCGTGTGCGCCGGACTCAGCACCCGCACGGGCTCTCCCGCGACCGTCGCGGCTTCCGACGCTCCCCAGAACCGCTCCGGGTCGATCCGGCCCGCGGCGTGGAGGAGGCGGTCGTTATTCAGAAGGTTCCAGTGCAGCTCGACCACGAGCGGCTCGCCGTCCCCGAGCGCGTCCTCCTGAACGAACGTGATCTGGCAGTCGTGGGCCGCCTCGTCGTCGGCGTATTCGGGGCGTTCGGGCGTCAGGCCGCAATCCGCGAGCGCCTGGCGGGCGCGGGGGACATCGGAGGCGCGAACGAGCAGGTCCACGTCCGAAAAGGGACGCAGACCGCAATCGGCGTAGAGGTTCTGGGCGAAGGCCGCCCCCTTGAGGACGATGGCGGGCACGTCCGCCTGCCGCAGCGCGGCAAGCACGGGGGCGACGGCGCGCAGACGGCGCTCGCCGGCCAGGAGCGTATAGAAACGGGCGTCCTGTACGTCCGCGTCGAACGCGGCGGCGGCCGGCGTCACCGGCGAGGCCCGCGCCCTACGACTTGACCTTCTGCTTGGAGCCGCGGGGGCGGCACACGCGGGGCGTCTTCACGCACGTGGCCACGAACAGCTCCTCGGGCACCAGCGGGACGCGGCGCAGCGCCGGCGCCGCGTACGGGCGCC
>CADCTO010000451.1 GCA_902805585.1 uncultured Armatimonadota bacterium
CCATCACGCGGTACGGCGCGCGGCGCCGGCCGGCTCAGCAGCGGCAGGCTGTGCGCGCCGGGAGGCGCCGTGTTGCGTCAAAACTAAATGTGACTGAAGGGGCATCGTTGCCTCAGAAGTCGGTGTGAGCGAACGGGAAGCGTTCACCCCGCGTTCGCCAGCTTGAAGATCTCGTTTCCGCGTTCCTGCAGGCGCAGCAGGTGGTCCACCGCGGTGGCCACCCGGCGCCGTCGTTCGGCTGGCCCGACCGCCGCGAACGTTTCCGCGAGCGCCGCGCGTGCCTCGGGCGCCCCGGCGCCGGTGGCGAGGACGCGCTGGTAGGGCGTCTGCGCCTGGTCGTAGGTCTTCTTGCTCTTGCCGGTGGCGTCGTCGCGCACCTTCGCGATGAGCTTGAGGGTGGGCTGCCAGCAGTTGGTCCACGGGCGCAGCTCATCGTAGACGCGGTTGAGCTGCGCCAGCGCCGCCTCGCTCTCGTAGCGGCCGTAGCCCACCAGCCGGCGCACGACGCTCCAGTTCTTCTGCTCGACGTGGGCTTGGTCGTTCTTCCAGTAGGGGCGGCCGCGCGTGAAGGTGATCTGTTCCCGGGCGCAGAAGCGCACCAGGTGTTCGTTGAGGAACTCGCTCCCGTTGTCGCTGTCGATGCCGAGCAGCGGGAAGGGCAGCCGCTCCCGGACGGCCTCGAGCGCGGCGAAGACGTTGCGCTGGCTCTTGCCGTACACGGCGGCACACTCGGTCCAGGCGGTGGCCACGTCGGTCACCGTCAGCGTGTTGAGGTAGTGCCCGGCCGTGCTGGTGCCACAGTGCGCCACCAGGTCGATCTCGCAGAAGCCCGGCCGCTGGTCCTCCCACGGGGTGTACGTCTGGATGGGCACCTGCCCCTTCAGCAGCGACCCCGGCTTGGTCGTGCCCCAGCCACGCCCGCCACGCCGCAGCTTGAAGGGCGCCAGCCGCCGGTCGATGGTGGCCGGACTCATGCTGACGAGCAATACCCGCTCCTCCCGCGTCAGCCGCGACAGGTCGAGCGCCCCCTCCGCCTCCAGCCGCGGCACCAACACGGGCAGGAAGGGCGCCAGCCGCTTGCCGCACAACCAGTCCGACGCCTCCGCCACCACCCGCAGCACGCCCACGACCACCGGCGAGTACGCCCGCGGCCGCCCGCCACGCCGCCGGGCGGCCGCCACGCCCGCCACCGTGCCCCGCAGCGCCGCCAGTCGCGGGTCGGGAAACCGCCCGTGCCGCAGCAGCCGCACTGCGTGGCGACGGTGGTAGCCCGTCACCGCCACAAACTCGTCCAACAACTCGCCCTTCTCCCGCTTGCCCGCCTTCACGTAGCGCCCCTGCAACGCCGCCGCCAGATCCTGCTTGCTCTGTTGCCTCACCTGCATGGCCTCGTCTCCGAAAGTCACATCAGTTGTGAGGCAACGATCCCTCCCACAGTCACATTAGTTATGAGGCAACGCGGGGCATTGACAGACTGGCACGCCGGGTGTATTGTGCG
>CADCTO010000452.1 GCA_902805585.1 uncultured Armatimonadota bacterium
AGCGGGGAGACGCCCCAGGGCGCCCGGGCGGCCATGGCCAACGAGACCATCGCGGTGCGCGTCAAGCGACAGAAGGACCCGGACTCTGCCCCGTACTGGGAAGAGTTCTCGGTCCCCTACAAGCCGCGCATGAACGTCATCTCGGTCCTGATGGAGATACAGCGCAACCCGACCACCCGGGACGGGAGCAAGGTCGCGCCGGTCGCCTGGGAGCAGGCGTGTCTCGAAGAGGTCTGCGGATCGTGCACCATGCTCATCAACGGCAAGGTGCGCCAGTCCTGCTCCGCGCTGATCGACAAGGTCGCCCCGGCGAAGGGCGGATCGCGTACGCTCATCCTGGAACCGATGAGCAAGTTCCCCACGGTGCGCGACCTGTGCGTGGACCGCGGGCAGATGTTCGAGAACCTGAAGCAGATCCAGGGCTGGATCCCCATCGACGGTACCTACGACCTTGGGCCCGGCCCGCGCATGAGCCAGCGCGAACAGCAGCTCGCCTACGACTTTTCGCGGTGCATGACCTGCGGCTCGTGTTTGGAGGCGTGCCCGCAGGTCAACGAGCACTCGAACTTCATCGGCCCCGCCGCGCTGGGCCAGGTGCGCCTGTACAACTCGCACCCGACCGGCAAACTCAACGCCGACGAACGCCTGGAGGCCATCACCGGCGAGGGCGGTATCACCAGCTGCGGCAACTCGCAGAACTGCGTGCAGGTGTGCCCCAAAGAGATACCGCTCACGCGCGCGATCGCCGAGCTGCACCGCGACACGACCGTCTACCGCATCAAGAAGTGGCTGGGCAAGTAGCAGGCGCCGGTCGGGTAATGGCCAGGGCCGTGTCTGCTTTCCCAGCGAACAAGGAGTCAGGACCGCCGCATGAAGGCTCTGGCGTTTCGCGCCCCGGCGTGAACTTCACGCCGGGGTTACGGGGGTTTTCCAAACCGGTTGACATTCTTGTGCCGTGTGTTATAATGCCTTCATCGTCATCTAGACGGTTCGTTCTCGGGGCCGATGTGGGCTCCGCTGACCACAAGGCACTGGTGCCGACCTCCTTGGGGTTCACACTCCGGAACGGGACGTCACTGTCAGAGGAAGGGGAAACCTTTCATGCAGCGTTGCAAGCGTGGGTTCACGCTGATCGAGCTTCTGGTTGTCATCGCGATCATCGCGATACTCGCCGCCATCTTGTTCCCGGTCTTCGCCCAAGCGCGCGAAAAGGCGCGCTCCGCCTCGTGCCTGTCCAACGGAAAGCAGCTGGCCAACGGGGCCATGATGTATGTCCAGGACTACGACGAGCAGTTCATGGAGATCTACCGTACGCTGAATAACGACGCGACGGACTGGCCGACCATGACGGTGAACAAGCCCGGAAGCACCGAGCCGGCCGGCTGGTACACCGGGCCGCAGCTGGGCCTGACGTCCCCGAACTGGGGCTACGTCATGCAGCCCTACATCAAGAACACCGGCGTGTACCGGTGCCCCTCCGGCGCGAAGACGGCCTGGAAGCCGGCCACCTCGACGGACAACGCCGGGTACGTCTACAGCAACTGGATCGGCGACGGCGGCGCCTACCTCGGCCCGGCGGCGGCGCTGGCCGACATCAAGAAGCCGGCCGACACCATCGTGTTCTGGGACACCGGCAAGGCCAACTGGGCCATCGAGATGCAGGGCTGGAACGGGGTGAAGGACTGGGGTAACACCTGCAAGGTCTACAGCGACGCCGAGATCGATAAGAACAACACCTGTCCCAAGTGCTACGGCGATTGGGAAGCGCGTCACCAGGGGGGCCGCAACTTCGTGTTCGCCGACGGCCACGTCAAGTGGTCCAAGGACGACATGATGTTCTACTCCAAGGTCCCGGACAAATGGAGGCTCCAGTGTCAACAGTGAACACCCCGGGTGGTGACCGGACTGGCGGCCTCAGCCCAGCGGTGACGGCGGCCATCGTGGCCGCGGCGCTGCTGCTCATCGCCGCTCTGGCCTACTTCTTCCTGGCGCCGAAGCCGGCGCCCACGGTGACGGCGCCCCCGGCGGGCTCGCAGCCGCCGGGCTACCCCGGGGTCACCGTTTCGGGCTACCCGAACTCGACGACCGGCAACCGCGGGACGGGGACGCCTCCGGGCCCGGCGCAGCCCGCCCCGGGGCAAGGCGCACCCGCGCAGGGCAGATAAGCCCGCCCGCCGGTTCGCCGGTTCTTAAACCGTTGGGACCGTCCGAGTCATTCGGACGGTCCCAACGGTTTTCAGGCGTCCTCAGGAGGATTCGGCGGCGCGTGGAGCGAACGGGCGGGCATGGCCGACGACTTCATCGCCGCGTCCCCGTCGCCGCTTGTGCGCGGCCTGTGCAGGGCGTCGTTACCGGTCGTGCTGCCGTGGGTGCTCGACGTGGTAGGGGTGGACTATGAGGAGTCGGAGCTGGCGCGGGTCCGCGCGCTCGCGCCGCATCGCGTCCTGATCACCCCCAACCACCCCACGAACACCGAGCCCGCGCTGTTATTCCACCTGTCCGCGGCCGTCGGGCAGCCGTTCTTCTTTCTCGCGTGCCGCGAGGCGTTCGACCCGCTGTGGGGGCTGTGGGGACAGGTCATCCGGCGGATCGGGGCGTTTTCGGTCGTGCGCGGCACGGCGGATCGGGCCAGCTTCCGGGCGACCCGGGAGATCCTGGCCCGACCCGGCGCCAAGGTCGTCGCCTTCCCCGAGGGAGAGGTGTATTCGCAGAACGATTCGCTCCTGCCGTTCCATTCCGGCGTCATCCAGCTCGCGTTCTGGGCGCTGGAGGATCTGCGGAAGGGGGGCGACAGCGGATCGCCGCTGTATATCCTGCCGGTGGCCATCAAGTACGTCTTCACGCGCGACATGAGCCGGGCGATCCTGGCGTCACTGACGCGCCTAGAAAACTTCACCGGCGTCCCGCCGCACGGGGACACGCCGCCGTATGTTCGCCTCCGGCATATCGGCCGGGCGATGCTCCACTCGCTGGAGACCGAGTACCGGCTGAGCGGGAGGGATGAGGGGCGAGGGATGAGGGATGAGGGGAAGAAAAGCCCGGACCCACCTCATCCCTCATCCCTCGCCCCTCATCCCTCCGAAGAAGAGGACCTGACGCCGCGTCTGGACGCCATCAAGGAGGCCATCCTGCAGCGCGTGGCGTCGGCGGCGGGCGTGGCCTTGCCGAAGGGTGAGACGCTGCCGGAGCGGATGCGCGCCCTGATCCACGTCATCGAGACCGTGACGCGCGAAGAGCCGCACGATAAAACGCCGTACGACACCGAACTGCGCCGTCAGCAGAGTGAGCGCGCCCTGCCCCTGCTCAACGACCTGCGCCGCCTGGCCAACTGGATCGCGGTCTACGACGGGTACGTGCGCGCGGACCCGACGCCGGAACGGATGGTGGACACGCTGCAACGGCTGGAGCGCGAATGCTTCGGCAAGACCTACGTCCGCGGCCCCCGCCGCTGCCGCGTCCGCATCGGCGAGGCGCTGGACCTGGGGACGTGCTGGGGAGCCTACCAGAACGGCAAGCGCGCAGAGGTGGCAAAGGTCACGCGCGCGGTCGAAGCGTCGGTGGGGGCGCTGCTGAAGACCTATCCCCCCTGCCCCCTTCCCTGACAAGCCCTTCGGGAGGGAAGGGGGAGCCAGGCACCATCTCCTGCCGATGCTCCGCGCGGGGCGTGGGGCAGAGGGAGTCCCGTGGAACTCGCGTCGCCTCCGCCTCTGGCTCCCCCTTCCCTCGGCGAAGCCGCTTGTCAGGGAAGGGGGCAGGGGGGATAGGTTCGGGAGGATAGGTCATGGTACACTGAGGCGTATGGCCACGACGGAACCTCTTCCCGCTCGCAAGCGGTCCCCCGTCGCGCGGCGAGATTCCCTGGGGATTCGCGTCCGGCGCGCGGTGCGCAACCACCTGGATGTTCCCCGCGCCGCCCGGCATTCGCTCAACTGGGACCTGATCGCCGGCGCGTGTGCGGGCGCTTACCAGGGGATGACGTTCCCCTTCTTCGTCCGGATCGCGCGCGGCGAATTGGGCGCGTCCGAGACCCTGGTCGCGCTGATGACGGCCGCCCCGTTCGTCGGCAACCTCCTTTCCCCGGTCTGGGCGCGCCAGATGGAGGGGCGGGCGAAGATGCCCTTCTGCCTGCTCTCGTGGATCTCGGCCCGCTTCCTGCTCCTGCTGATGCCCCTCGCCGCGACCGGTTCGGCCTTCGTCGGCATCGTTTTCCTGCTCCAGTTCATCGGGACCGTCGGCTCCCCCGCCTACACGTCCTTGATGAAGGACATCTACCCGGACCGGGCACGGGGGCGTCTCATCGGCTACGTGCGCGTCGGCGTGCAGAGCCTGATGTTCGTCGCCACGCTGTGCGCGGGCCGGCTGCTCGACCACAATGTCTCCTACCGCGTGTTGTTCCCCATCGCGGGCCTGCTCGGGATCGGGGCGGCGCTCAGCTTCGCGCGCGTCCGGCCGCTGGACCCGGGGCCGGTTTTGAAAGAGGGACGCGCCCTGTCTGCGCGGGAGTTCACGCTGGACACGCTTTCGATCCTGCGCGACAACATCGCCTACCGGTGGTTCGCGCTGTCCGTCTTCACCTACGGGTTCGGCAACCTGATGGTCCAGCCGTTGTACCAGTTGTACCAGGTGGACGTGCTCCGCATCAGCAACACGCAGATCGCGAACCTGGCGAACTTCGCGTCATTGATGGCGATCGTTGGCGCGTTCTTCTGGGGGCGCTTCATCGACCGGCACGGGGCGCCGAGGACGGTCCTGCTCAGCATCCTGCTCATCACGCTGATCCCGCTGGTGTATCTGTCGGCACGCTCGGTCCCGTGGCTGTTCTTTGCCTCGGCGCTGTCTGGTTTCGGCTTCGCGGGCATCGAGCTGTCGTACCTGACGAGCATCCTGGCCTACGCCGAGCCGGGCCGGGCCGCGCAGTACCAGTCGCTGCACTCGTTGCTGCTGGGCGTGCGCGGCGTCCTCGCGCCGCTGATCGGCGTGCCCCTGATGCACGCGCTCGGCTACCACGGTGTTTTCTGGCTCGCACTCGTCATCATGATAGTAGGGGCGTACGTCCAGTGGCTGGCGACGCGCCGCGACGACCAGCGGCCGCGAGACGTACGCCCGGCCTGAAACGAAGGAAAGGCCCGGCGCTGAGCGCCCGGCCTTTCCCGTCGAACCGATCCTTACGACGACGGACTACGCGCCGGCGGGGGTG